>NZ_JBIKJI010000157.1:0-4578 GCF_044361065.1 Flavobacterium sp. | reverse complement strand
CAGTACCAGTGTGGGGGATCTCCCTCTCAGGACCCCTACCCATCGTTGCCATGGTAAGCCGTTACCTTACCATCTAGCTAATGGGACGCATACTCATCTTTTACCGTTGGAACTTTAATAATCAAATGATGCCATTCGAAAATACTATGAGGTATTAATCCAAATTTCTCTGGGCTATCCCTCTGTAAAAGGTAGATTGTATACGCGTTACGCACCCGTGCGCCGGTCTCTCACGCCCGAAAGCGTGATACCCCTCGACTTGCATGTGTTAAGCCTGCCGCTAGCGTTCATCCTGAGCCAGGATCAAACTCTTCATCGTAGATTTTTTAAGATATCTCTATCTAAGTTATTTTATCGACGATAATCATTTTGCTAGGTATTCAATTCTTTATAATACTCGAAAAAGATATTACTCTTATTCTTATATGCTGTCAATCCAATATGTCTATGAACTTATTCTCTTATTTTTTGCCTTCTCTTTGAGTTAGCGGGTGCAAAAGTAGAACCTTTTTTTTTATTACCAAAACTTTAATACACTTTTTTTTGAGAAAATTATATCTCCGTTTTGTTATAACTAAATTGTAAATGAACTTTTCTTCTGCGGGGTGCAAAGATAACATCTTTATTTACTAATTACCAAATCTTTTTTTATCCTTTTATCAAAAATAAAATTCGTAGGATTTAAGTACTGTTTAATAAAGAACGTCGCTCTCAATGCGGGTGCAAAACTAGCAACTTTATTCGGATTTCCTAACCTTATTGCAATCTTTTTTTAAAGTATTTTCTTAGCTTCTGAAGCACAATAAGTTACATAACAGGATTTCTTGATAAAAAAGTTGAATGAGGAAATTCAACTGAAAAAACAAGGCCATAGCCCTGATCGTAGCGGCATCCTTTTTGTATAGTGGGCTTTATTTTCAAAGTCCACTATGCAAAAAGATATAGCGGAGAGCAGGAAAGAGCTGCTAATTAAGTTTTACTTTTTCTTTATTTTTTGCTGCCCAATTTACTCTTAATTCGGATTCTGAAATTGGTTTTTTAGCTTCTTGTTTTGCTAATTTGCCTTCATCGAAAGCACGTTGAAGATAGGATTCAATATAAAAATCTTCTGGGACTTCCATAGGATCATACGTTTTCTTTAGATCGATATTGAATAATTTTGCGGTATTGTTAGACCAAAAAGCTTTCCAGCCACTTTTGTAATTCTTAATTAAATCGAAAGTGGTTTGTCCGGTTTGACGATTAATAAGTTTGACTAAAATTTGCCCTTGTTTTTGAGATAATTTTTTAAGCTTTGGTTCGAACTCTTCATTTAAGTACTTTTCTACAAGCTTAAAATATTTTCTTTTTTCTTTTGGAGATTTTAGCTTTGCCATTGTAGCATTAATTTGCATTAACTTTTCGGCAGTTAATTTTGCATATGGATATACTACTCGGACTCTAAACTCGAGTAGTTTTATTTGTTCGCGTTCAGCTTTTGTAAGTTTTACAGTATTTTCATCAGAAATAGTGACCTCTTCAATTATTATTTCTCGAATCGTATCTGAATCTTTAATGTATTCTATAGTATCGGACACACCCGAACCTTCTCCTTCTTGTGCAGAAAGTGATAAAAAATTAAAAAACAAAAGTGTTATAAAAATAGTACGTACCATATCGTATATATTAAAGTGTAAAATTATAAATTTTATTAGCAAGTTAGATGCCAATTTTTTATTTTAGCAAAAAAAGTTTGAATTTTATGAAAAGTATTTTAAAAGATAGTTCGATTGCATTTTTAGAATCGTATTTAAATAACGCATCGCCAACAGGTTATGAAAGTGAAGGACAGAAATTATGGATGAATTATTTAAAACCGTATGTGGATACTTTTATTACCGATAATTATGGTACTGCAGTTGGAATTGTCAATCCAGACGCTCCATTTAAAGTGGTAATTGAAGGACATAGTGATGAAATTTCGTGGTATGTGAATTATATTACTGATGACGGATTGATTTATGTAATAAGAAACGGAGGAAGTGATCATCAAACCGCGCCTTCAAAACGCGTGAATATTCATACCAAAAAAGGAATTGTACGTGGAGTTTTTGGATGGCCTGCTATTCATACAAGAATTGCTGGAAAAGAAGAAACGGCAAAAGTAGAAAATATTTTTATTGACTGCGGTTGTAGCACCAAACAAGAAGTAGAAGATTTAGGCGTTCACGTAGGATGTGTAATTACTTATCCTGATGGTTTTGAAATTTTAAATGGAAACAAATTTGTTTGTAGAGCTATTGATAATAGAATGGGTGGTTTTATGATAGCTGAAGTGGCCCGACTTTTAAAAGAAAACAAAAAATCACTTCCTTTTGGATTGTATATTGTAAATGCTGTACAAGAAGAAATTGGCTTAAGAGGCGCAGAAATGATCACGCAAAGCATTAAGCCGAATATTGCCATCGTAACAGATGTAACACACGACACCTCTACACCAATGATTGATAAAAAAATTCAAGGTGATATTAAAATGGGAAAAGGTCCAGTTATTGCATACGCTCCTGCTGTACAAAATAAGTTACGAGAATTAATTACTGATACGGCAGATGAAAAGAAAATTCCGTTTCAGCGAAATGCAACATCAAGAGTAACTGGCACAGACACGGATGCTTTTGCTTATAGTAATGGCGGTGTGCCAAGTGCATTAATTTCATTACCATTACGATATATGCACACTACAGTAGAAATGGTTCAGAAAGAAGATGTTGAAAATGTAATTAAATTGATTTACGAAACATTGTTAAAAATTGAAAACAATCACGATTTTTCTTATTTTAAATAACATTTTTTAGTCGTAATATGATGTTGGAAAATGAAGCTATAGCCAAAAAATGGTTTGAGGCATTTAACTCGCACAACCTTGATGATTTATTATATTTATATGATGAAAGAGCCACGCACTTTAGTCCAAAATTAAAGATAAGAAAACCAGAAACCAATGGTTTAATAAAAGGAAAAAGCGAATTAAGAATTTGGTGGAATGATGCGTTTGACAGACTTCCTACTTTATACTATAAAGTGACTTCGTTAACATCCAACAATAACAGGGTGTTTATGGAATATGTTAGACAAGTTGAAGGCGAAGAAGATATGCTTGTTGCAGAAGTTTTAGAAATTGAAGCTGGTAAAATAATTTTTTCCAGAGTGTATCACGGATAAATTAGCAAAAAAAATCCCGCCATTTAGACGGGATTTTTTTTATTATTTTCCAAGCATTCCTGCTTTTAAATCGTCATCTGCAGGTTTATTTCCTAACCAAATTCCGAATAATGCTTTTTTGAAATCTAAACCGTCAATAGTTCCTTTTTTAGTTCCGTTTTTGTAAACTGAAACGCCTTCATTAGGAACATAAACTATAATAAAAACATCTTTTTTGTTGATTACATCTTTAAAAAAACCTTTGAATTTATCAATTTTTGCTTTTAAAGGTGCTGTTTTTTTACCTGTTGAATTCTCAAAGCCTTCATTGATAGCAGTAATCATTTTTTCAGAAGAAATTAATCCTGAAACGATGTTCAATTTAATTGCCATAGCTTCATTAGCTGCAGAAATAGCATTTCCATCTGTAGATTTTTTAGTAACGTACAATGAACCAACATACATGTCCATGAACATTTTTTCTCTTGTTCCGGCACCGTTTAAAGTAAGATTTTGACCTTCTACAGAAAGTTTAGCATCAACTTTAACGTCGCCAATTGTTTTTTGTGCTGAAGCGAAAACCGCAGTTAAAGCAATAAATAATGTGAAAATTTGTTTTTTCATAATAGTTAATTTTAATTTTTGATGTCGCTAAGTTACACTTAATTTTTATTTCTTCCTACTAATTTATTCTTTTTTAGTAGTTTTCAATTGGAATATGAATGCATTTAATTCGAATCCTAATAAAATTAAAATGCAGTTTAACCATACGTAAAACATCATTACCAGAAGTGTTCCAATAGATCCATACAACTCGTTATATCTGGCAAATTTTTCTACATAAATTCCAAATAAATAAGAAGTTAAAACAAATAAAACGGTTGTCATTACAGAACCATAACTTATAAAAGAAATTTGTTTGGTCTCTTTTGTACCAAATTTATAGAGTGTAGATGTGATAATCAAAATCATAAGTATCACAAATAAATATCTTGTGGATTCAATCAATGGGATTTTAGAAATGTAGCCACTTTGTGATTCAATTTGATGAATCAATACGGCTACAAAAATTAATATCGCGACCGTTAACAATAATAAAAATGCAATTACTATTGATAGTGCAATCGCAATAAGATATTGACTAAAATAGCCTCGTTTTACGCTAATGTTTTTAGACATTTCAAATCCATCAAGCAAGGCATTAATTCCATTTGACATTAAAAAAATGGATAATAAAAACCCTGAAGACAACAATCCTTTATAACTATTATTTAAAATATCTTTTAAAATAGTTTCAATGGCATCATACGTATTAGGAGGAACACTTTGAGATACAAATACTAAAAAATCGTTTTGAAAATTATCTAAAGGTATAAAAGGAATTAAGTTTAATAAAAA
>NZ_JBIKJI010000031.1:0-17076 GCF_044361065.1 Flavobacterium sp. | reverse complement strand
ATCTGAATATCTATAATCTGAAAATTTAAATATTAAATATTTTATAGCTTTTATGTGTCTGTTTTATAATGTTTTCGGTTCTTTCGGGATGTGTGTCGGAAATAAAAATTTGTCCAAATACATCATCGTTTACCATATTCACAATTTGTTGTACTCTAAACGCATCTAACTTGTCAAAGATATCATCAAAAAGTAAAATCGGCAATGTTTTTGTATGTTTTTTAATGAAATCAAACTGCGTTAATTTCAAAGCAATTAAAAATGATTTTTGTTGTCCTTGCGATCCGAATTTTTTAACAGGAAAACCAGCGATGTTGAATATTACATCATCTTTATGAATTCCACAAGTAGTATATTGGGTAATTCTGTCTTTTTGAAGATTTTGAATTAGTAAGGTTTCTAAATTGTCATCATAAAGTTGACTTTCGTATTCAATAGTTACTTTTTCAGCATTTTCTGAAATAACTTCATATAATTCTTGAAAAACGGGAATAAATTTTTCTAAAAAATCTTTTCTTTTAGTGAAAATTAGGTGTCCAAATTCAGATAATTGTTCGTTGTAAATATTCAAATTATCCGCATCAAAAACTTGATTTAACGCAAAGTACTTCAATAATGCATTACGTTGTTGTAACGTTTTCTGATAATTTATTAACGTGTTTAAATAAGAAGTATCAAAAGTAGAAATTACATTATCAATAAATTTTCTTCGGGTTTCGCTGCCTTCAATAATCAAATCGGTGTCGCTGGGTGAAATAATCACAATAGGAATCAAACCAATATGTTCTGAAAATTTTTCGTAAATTTTTCCGTTACGTTTTAAAATTTTCTTTTGTGCTTTTTTGTAACTACAAATAATTTGTTCGGTACGATTTTCTTTTTCAAAAATACCATCAATTACAAAAAACTCTTCGCCGTGTTTGATATTTTGGGTGGAAAGTGGATTAAAATAACTTTTACCAACCGCTAAATGATAAATGGCATCTAAAATGGTTGTTTTTCCAATACCGTTTTTTCCAACAATAGCGTTTATTTTGCTTTCAAATTCAAATGAATTTTCGGCAATGTTCTTATAATTAAGTAAAGATAGTTTTTTTAAAATCACGTTTTTTAGGTAAAAAGTGGCAAAAATTACACTTTCGAGTACAAATGTAAGTTCAATTTTTAAAAATATAAATAAAAGCACTTTTAAATTTAAATAAAAAGTATATTTTTGCACTTCTAATAAAATTTTAGTTCAATGGCAACATACAATAAAAGAGGTTATAAATCACCAAAACCTGAAGTAGAAAAAGATCCAGCATTTGACACAAGTGCAGATGAAATTAATGTAAACGAAAACGAAAGTACTACTGCTGGCGTGTTTAATGCGTTAGATGAAACAGCAAACAAAACCGAAGAGTGGGTAATAAGAAACCAAAAAGCAATTTTAGGATTCATTTTGGCAGTTGCAATTGCTACCTTAGGATACATTTTATATGATAAATATGTAGCTACACCAAGTCAAGAAGAAGCGTTTAAAGAAATGAATCAAGCGCAAATGTACTTCCAACAAGCAGTTGATGCTACAGAAAAACAAGATTCTTTATTTAAATTATCTTTAAAAGGTGGTGAAGGTAAACTTGGTTTTGAAGGAATTATTTCTGAATATTCAGGAACTAAAGCAGCTAATTTAGCAGAATATTCTGCAGGTATGGCTTGTTTACATTTGAAAGATTTCAAAAAAGCAATTGAACATTTAGATAACTTTTCAACTAAAGAATTAAATTTACACGCTTTAGCTATTGGTGCAAAGGGTGATGCTAATGCAGAATTGAACAATAATGAAGAAGCTTTGAAATTATATGTTGAAGCTGCTAATGTTGATGAAAATGATTTTATCACTCCAAGATTTTTGTTGAAAGCAGCAAATATGGCTATTGTTTTAAAGAAAAATGACGAAGCTTTAGGTTATTTAAAAACAATCAAAGAAAAATACGAAACTTCTCAAGAAGGAAGTACAGTAGATATTTTAATTGCTTCATTGGAAAAATAATGGCAACCGAAAATAAAAATTTATCTCAATACGATAAAAACACAATCCCAAACGCGAAAGACTTTCGGTTTGGGATTGTTGTTTCAGAATGGAATGATACTGTAACTGAAGGGTTGTATAACGGAGTAATTTCAGCATTAACCAATTGTGGTGCCTTGCCAGAAAACATCAACCGATGGAATGTGCCAGGAAGTTTTGAACTGATTTTCGGAGCGCGTCAAATGCACGAAAAATTAGAATTAGATGCAGTAATTGTTATTGGTTGCGTGATTAAAGGCGAAACGATGCATTTTGAATTTGTTTGCGAAGGCGTAACCCAAGGTATGAAAGATTTAAACTTATTGTACGATGTGCCAACTATTTTTTGTGTTTTAACCGATAATACGATGCAACAATCTATCGATAGAAGTGGAGGAAAACACGGAAATAAAGGTGTAGAAGCCGCTATTGCCGCTATTAAAATGATAGATTTGAATAAACGATACTAAACTTTAATAAGTTAATTAAAACAAAAATCACAGGTTTCCATTTTTGGTAATCTGTGATTTTTTATTTTTCACAAAACTATTTTGTTATTAACTTTTACAAATTTGTATTTTTTGAGATATAAAAATAAGTTTTTAATTTCTTAAATTTGTAACATAACCAAAATAAAAAACAAAACAGATTAATGTCTGGAATCATTCAATTATTACCTGATCACGTAGCCAATCAAATTGCTGCTGGAGAAGTGGTGCAACGGCCTGCTTCTGTAGTTAAAGAGTTGATTGAAAATGCTGTTGATGCAAAGGCAACCGAAATTAAACTTATCGTAAAAGATGCCGGGAAAACGCTTATTCAAGTCATAGATAATGGCTTAGGAATGAACGTTACCGATGCAAGATTGTGTTTTGAACGTCACGCTACTTCTAAAATTCGTCACGCGGAAGATTTATTTGCGCTTCATACAAAAGGATTCCGAGGTGAAGCATTAGCGTCAATTGCTGCAGTCGCTCACGTAGAATTAAAAACCAAACAAGATCAAGAAGAATTAGGTATTCATATCATCATTGAAGGTAGTAAAGTAATTACACAAGATGTGGCTGTTTTGCCAAAAGGAACTTCTTTTTTAGTAAAAAATCTATTTTTTAATATTCCTGCGCGTAGAAATTTTTTAAAATCGGATAATATCGAATTAAAACATATTATTGACGAGTTTGAACGCGTAGCTTTGGCTCATCCTACTATCAGCTTTACTATGATTAGTAACGGAAGTGAAGTGTTTAATTTGCCAAGTTCTAATTATCGCCAGCGAATTGTAAATATTTTCGGTGGTAAAACAAATGAAAAATTAGTTCCTGTAACTGAAGAAACTGAAATTTTAAAAATTACTGGTTTTGTAGGAAAGCCTGAATTTGCCAAGAAAAACAGATCAGAACAGTTTTTTTTAGTCAATAATAGATATATTAGAAGTCCATTTTTGCATCACGCTATTATGAATGCTTATGATGGCTTATTGCGAGATAATAATCAACCCAGTTATTTCTTGTTTTTAGAAGTGCCGCCTCACACTATCGATATTAACATTCATCCCACAAAAACAGAAGTAAAATTTGACGACGAGCAAGCCTTGTATGCTATTTTACGAGCAACAGTAAAGCACAGTTTAGGAATGTTTAATGTAGCGCCAATTCTGGATTTTGAGAGAGACGCTAACTTAGATGTTCCGTATGATTATAAAGATAAAACGTTAGATACGCCAACCATTCAAGTAGATCGTTCGTTTAATCCATTTGAAACGGAAAACGAAACAAAAAAATATTCAGGTTCATCTGTATCTTATGCAAAACACACACAAGCTCAACCCCATTGGGAGAGTTTATATACTAATTTGAAACAAGATACTTTTGAGGTAACTGCTACAAATTTTGAAACTGATTTAGTGGCCAGTACATTATTTGATGATAAATCAACAGAAAGTCAGACTTTACTATATCAATTAAATAGAAAATATATTATCAATAGCATTAAATCAGGATTATTAGTTATTCATCAAAGTCGGGCACATCAGCGTATTTTGTACGAACAATTTTTAACCAACATTACCATTCATCAAGCCTCAAGTCAACAGTTGTTGTTTCCTTTAGAACTTCAGTTTTCAAGAGAAGAAATGATGTATTTAAAAGAAATTCAACCCAATTTAGAAGGGATAGGGTTTGCTTTTGAAAAAATGGGATTTGATGAATTGGTTATATCTGGTTTACCAGCTCAAATTTCAGATACCACAGTTACAGAAATTTTACACGATTTAATTTACAATTTGCAAGAAAATTTACCTGAAGATAGTTTTTCATTAAGTGATAGTATTTCTAAATTTATGGCAAAAAGTGTGGCAATTAAATCTGGTAAATATTTGAATACAATTGAATTAGAAAATATTGTAAATGGCTTATTTGCTTGTAAAGAGCCTAATGTGTCGCCCTTTAATAAACCAATTTTTATTACATTAACCACAGAAGATTTAGATAAAAGATTTTAAGTATGTTCAATAATATGACACCGGTTGTAAAGCAACTATTAATAATAAATGTTTTGGTTTTTATTTTGAGTCAAGTGTTACCTCAAAATTATGAAACGTTATCCTTATTTTATTTCGAAAGTGAAAAGTTCCGATTTTGGCAGCCTTTTACGCATATGTTTATGCACGCGAAAATGCCAAATTTGATGCATATTTTATTTAATATGTTTGCACTGGTTTCTTTTGGTTCGGCTTTAGAACATTTTTGGGGTGGAAAAAAGTTTTTGTTTTTTTACATAGCTTGTGGTTTAGGTGCAGCTTTAGTTCAAACTGGAATGAATTACTATGAAATTCATCAAGTCATAAATGAATTAGGACTAACATCTCAAGAAATGCAAATTATTTTTGATACGCCTTTAAGCGATGTGTTTAATTCGGCAGGGCAAACTACAGGAAAAGTAAATCAGATTTTAAATAATGTAGATTGTACCCAAGCTGAATTTGATAAATTATCTTTAATTTATGGAAGTTGCGTTGGTGCTTCAGGTGCCATTTATGGTTTGTTAGTAGCCTTTGCCTTTATGTTTCCTATGGCAGAATTAATGATGATGTTTATACCTGTTCCAATAAAAGCAAAGTTTTTTGTACCAATTATTGTTGGTTTAGATTTATTCTCAGGAGTAACTGGTTTTTCAATTTTTTCTGGTGGAGGTAATATTGCTCATTTTGCACACATTGGCGGTGCATTAACCGGTTTTTTATTAATGATGCTTTGGCGAAACAATAAGTTTACACATACCAGATGGAATTAGGTAAATAAGTCGAAAGTCGAAAGTCAAAAGTTGAAATGTCATATTTCTTATACTTCCTTTTATGACTTATATGGTTAATAAAAATCAAAAGCGATAATATAAATGAATTTTATAAACGAAATAAAACAACATTATAAAAGCAGCGATGCACCCCAAAAGTTAATTTTTATTAATATTTTGGCGTTCCTTTTATCTGCTTTGTGTTTTAGTTTTGTTGCTAATCAGTTTCAATATCCAAATTGGTTGGCTTTGTCTTCTAATTATAAAGATGTTTTATGGTTTCCTTGGACCGTATTTACCAATGGCTTTTTACATTCCAATTTTACTCATTTAATTTTTAATCTTCTATTTTTGTTCTACATAAGTAGTTTGTTTTATACATTTTTCAATACCAAACAGTTTTTAACTGTTTATTTTTTAGGTGGTTTTTTCGCAAGTTTGATTTTTGTGGCTTACGGATATTTATTTAATTATACTAATTTAATTGTTGGTGCAAGTGCATCTATTATGGCTGTTTTTATAGCTATGATCACATATGCACCTAGTTATTTGATACGAGTCCCTTTATTTGGATATTTTAAGATTTGGCAAGCGGCAATTGGATTTGTTATTATAAATTTTTTAATTAATTTTTTAATTAATTTTTTTATAGGAAAAAGCATTACTATCTATATTATACAATTATTATCTGAAAATAAAGGTGGTCATATTGCACATTTGTCTGGTGGTTTAGTTGGATTTGTTTTTGCTATGTTAATGAAAAAAGGAATCGATATAAGTACCATTTTTGCAATTAAAAAGAAAAAAAATAGTACATTTAAAAAAGTGTATAAAAACAAGTCCGTGAAAAAGTATCAATCCGTTCGTGTTTCGGATGTAAATTTTACACAAAGACAAATTGATGAAATACTTGAAAAGATTAGTAAATCGGGATATGAAAGTTTAACCAAAGAAGAAAAAGAATTTCTTTTTGCAGCCAATAAATAGATGCTAAAAAAAATGTCATTTATTTCAAAAACAATGTTGTTTTTTAATGTAATAGTTGCATTTACTACATTAATGGCATATTTGTTGCCTTTTTTAGCACCAAAATGGTTTCCTTTTTTAAGTGTTTTAACCTTGTTTTTGCCTTTTTTCTTGGTGGTGAATGTATTATTTTTTATGTATTGGTTATTACAATTTAAAAAATATATTTTCGTTTCTGGTTTGGTGTTGCTTTTAGGTATTACGTTTATCAATAAGTTTTATAATTTAAAACCCACAACGTTACCAAAATCCGAAAAAGAGTTCACTATAATGAGTTATAATGTTCGTTTGTTCAATAAATTTAATTGGAACAAAAAAGCGAATATTCCTACTAAAATTGCGGAATTTGTAAGTGAGAAAAATCCAGATATTTTATGTGTTCAAGAGTATTCGAATTTAGAAAAAACACAATTTTCGAATTATAAGTATAAACACGTTTTTAAAGAAGGCAAAAATATTATCGTAGGAAATGCTATTTTTTCTAAATATAAAATTATAGACAAAGGTGTTATTAATTTTCCAAATTCTACAAATAATGCGGTTTATGCCGATATTATTAAAGACAAAGATACGTTGCGAATTTATAGTATGCACTTGCAATCCATAAAAATTAGTACCGATATTGAAGAAGAGGAAATTCAGAAAATGAACGAATCTAAAACAAAATATATTTTTAGAAAAATCAGTAGTGCGTTTACCAAACAACAAGAGCAAGCTTTATTGTTAAAACAGCATTATACGGATTGCAAGTATAAAAAAATTATATGTGGCGATATGAATAATAGTGCTTTTTCTTTTGTGTACAGAACCATAAAAGGGTCTATGCAGGATGCTTTTGAATCTAATGGAGAAGGATTTGGTAAAACCTATAATTTTAAATATTATCCAGCACGAATTGACTATATTTTTGCCGACAAAAACATTCAAATCAATAGTTTTGAAACGTTAAATGATTTTTACAATAGCGATCATTTTCCTTTAATTTCTCGGTTAGATATTAAATAATATCCAAATCATATTTATTTAAAAGGCCACTTAAATTCTCATTTGAAAATTTAGTTTTACTTAGTTTATTCTTTTCAGGATCTATTGAAAAATGAAATGCTGAACTGAAGTCTGTTTTTTCTAAATTCGTTGCGTCAAAAATAGATTTTGATAAATCGCAATTATCAAATTTAACCCCACTAAGTGTAGTATTAGAAAAATCCACATCAATAATTTTTGAATCTTTAAATTTTGAATTTTTTAAGTTCATTTTGAAAAATGAACATACTTGTAACATACAAGAATCGAAGGAAACTTCAAATAAAAAGTCATTACAGTATTCAAATTGCAAACCTAAAATCGTACATTCTTGAAAAGTTACTTCTTTAAAAGAAGTATGGCTTACAAATGGAGTTTCAAAATTACAATTAATAAACTCACAGTTTGTAAATACACTATTTGAAAGCGTTGTATTAATAAAAGTACAGGAATCAAAAACACAAGTATCGTATTCGGCAATTTCAAACAATTCGTTAGAATAGTTTATTTTACTAAAAGTACTATCTAATATTAGCTTCATAACGAAAGGAATTGTTAAAATGACAAAAGAATTATTTTATTTTTCTTCTGTTTTTTTTCGTTCAGCTATCCATTCATTTAAACGTTTTCCATATTTAGATTTAGCCACTTTAGGAACTAACATTTTATTGATTGTATCTAATAATTTTATATTCGCATCTGGAATTTCGCTTAAAGCGATATAAGGCGACACTTCATATTTTGGATTTATAAGTGCAAAATTAGCAGTATATAAATATTTTCTAATGGTTAATTTATCGCGTTTGTTCTGAATTTCTTCTTTAACTGTTGCGTTATTTGCTGTTTTGTTTTTTAATTCTTTTTCTAATAAATCTAAGTTTTCATCATTTAATTTAGACTTAATTTTTAAGAATTTTTCATATACTTTTTGATTTTCTGAACCTGTAATTTTTGCATTAGAATAAAAACCTTGTAAAGTAGTTTCTATTTTCATTTTACCTGGTTCTGCGAAAAATTGAATACTATTATCTATAGATTCAGTAGTTCCTCTATCTAAAGTTAGATATAACATTTGTGGTTCATCTAATTGTATTTTGGTTTCAAAATTAGATTTCCCAGAGATTATAATGCTATCTAAAATTACTAAATTGGTATCATTTAGTTTATGAATATAAAGTTTTCCTTTTTTTAATCCGTCTACACTTCCAGATATTTCTAAGTTTCCAGTTTTATTGCTTTCTGTTTTACTACAAGCTACTAAAATGGTAACTAAAAGTATTGTAACTATTTTTTTCATTTTACAGGTGTTGATTTCAATTTATATGAAGTACAAAGAAAATAAAAAAATCCTCAAATTAATAGTAATTTGAGGATTTTATATTGGTCTTTACTTATTGATTATCCTTTTAACCAAGCATTTTTAATTGTTTCTTTTGTTTTATCCGTTGCCATAAATCCAGATTTTTCTTCTTTAGGCAAATTAATTTTACCTTTTAAAACAAGTTCTTTTCCATCTCTAATGACAGTTACTGAAATAGCATCACCATCTTTCCAAGATTCGCTTGACATAATTAAATCGTATATATTGTCTAAATTATATTCTTTGTCATTAAATGATTTTAACACATCATTACCTTGAATTCCTAAAGAGGTCATAAAAATATTATTGCTAACATCTTCTAAGGCTTTAATTTGTTTTGTAGCACCATCAACTGTAATTAATGGCGTTCTTCCGTCTTTTAGAAAAGGATTTCCTGTAGCGATGGTTTTACCTTTTGTAACACCCATTTTAGCAAAAAACACTTCGTAAGGAATTGGAGTTTCACCAGCAACGTATGTATTTAAAAATTCTCCAATTTGAGGATATGTAATTCTTGTAATCGTAGCAAATAATTCTTCATCTTTAAATGGTTTGTTGCTTCCAAATTCGTTAGATAAATCTTGCATTAAACTAAGAATTCCTCTTTGTCCATTGCTTAATTCTCTCATTTGAATATCAATACACATAGCAATTAAAGCTCCTTTTTGATATACATTTAAGTATTGCTCTTTATAAGGTTGTTCCAAAACGTTTTTACTCATTTTTGTAAAACTCATTTTGTCATTCATAGCATTTGCTTCCTCAATTTTTCCATTCATTCTTTTGTAGAAATCTTCTTCAGATATTAATCCTTGATTTACTTGGAATAAGTTCGCAAAATATTCGGTAATTCCTTCATACATCCATAAATGTTCAGACATTTGAGGTTTGTTGAAGTCAAAATAATGGATTTCTCTTGAATGTACGCTTAACGGCGTTACAATATGAAAAAATTCGTGTGAAACTACATCTTTTAATTGTTCTTGTAGCGCTTCTAACGGCATCATTTCTGGCATTACAACGGTTGTTGATGTCATATGTTCCAAAGCACCAAAACCTTTTGCATCTTTTGCGGCCATATCAGAAAGATATAACAAAACCGTATATTTTTTATTGGCGTTAAATTTACCTAAGAACTTTTTTTGAGCTCTCATAAACTTTTCAGTTTCTGGAGTAATATCAACCGCTTTATGTTTTCCATTTGGAGAATAAACACTGATTACAATATCCATACCTTCAACGTTAAACTCAGTATAATCTGGTTTAGAATACATTATCGGGTTGTCCACTAAAGCGCCATATCTTTCTGCGGTAAAGATGTCAACTTCATTACTTGCATTGGTATCAATTAATGAAGTAGCTCCCCATAAAGTTGCCGGGTGTTTTATTTCAACCGTGTAAGGAATTTCAGATTTTCCTTCAAAATAGCCTACAAAACCGTGCGTGTTAAGCATAAAGTTTTCTCCAGCTTTAATGTTTGTTCCAGCAGGTGAAAAAATATCTTCACTTTCACCAAAACCAGCTCCGCCTTCTGTATCGAAAGTATCACTCACATTATAAGTTACTTTGGCTAATTTAGTTGCTTCGTAAATCGTATACGAATTCTCATCCATTTTAGCAATTTTTAAAGGATTTCCTTTTTTGTCAAACGCTTTAACATTGTCCACAAATCTTCCATAATTGTCTTCAGAATAGGTTCCTGGAACAATTTTAGGAATGTTAAACGTGGTAGTTTCAGTTGTAATTGTAGGATTAATTATTGTAACTTTTACTTTGTCGTCAATTACATTTACTAAATCAATGCTAACAGAAACATCATTTTTTACAGTTGAAGTAACATTAGATGTTTTACAACTCATTAAAAAAATGGCGCAACTTAGGGTAAGTACTATTTTTTTCATTTTTATTTTTTTATATATTGAATAAGTAGCTAAACGCTAAAAATTGTTACAAAAAAAATCCTGTCGTGATTCTAATCAGACAGGATTTTTATTAATCGAATTTATTTTTGAAATAATATTTGCTATCTAAATCGTCTATATCGTCATCTAAAACATTGGTTTTAAATGCTTTTGGTTTGGGTTTTCCTGCTGCAACTTTCTTTTTCCAAAGTTCAAAATTATCTTTAGAAAGTTTTTTCCGCATAATTTCGGTTACTTCACTTTCGGAAATACCAAATTCTTCTTTAATTACTTCAAATGGCTTTTTTTCCTCTTGAGCCATACTAATTACACGTTCTGTATCTTCGTAATTTAGTTCAATCTTTTTACTTTTTTTCATTAGTGAAAAGCATAATTTGTTAATTATTCTATCTTATTTTTAATTTATTATTCAATATTATTAAAAAAAATATTTTGAAGCAAAAAAATAGAGGCTTTTTTTAAAGAATTTTTCTGAAAGTTAAATTTATTCTTGAGTTTTTGGGTTGAGTGGCTTTTGGAATTTGATGTTTATAATGAATTTGAGCACCATTTTTCATTACTAATAAACTACCGTGTTCTAATAATAAAGATTGCTTGTACTCTTTTTTTGTATTGTGTTTTATTTGAAACATTCTTGCCTCTCCAAAGCTTACAGATGCAATAACAGGGTCTCTACCTAATTCTTTTTCATTATCGGCATGCCAACCATTGCTATCTCTTTCATTTCTATATAAATTTAGTAATGCAGTAGTAAAATGTTCATTTGTGGTGGCTTCAATTTCTTCTTTTATGAAGGTTAAAACGCTATTAAACGGATGAGGTTGCATAACAATATTGGAATATCCATATGATTTTCCGTCATTTCCATAAAGAGCTGTTAATCTGGGTTGTGCTATTTTTTTTCCAAAAATGGTTATGTCATCTTGTTGCCAAGCTATTTCTTTAGATAGGGTTTTTAAAAATAAATCGGCTTTTTCTTTGGAGAAAAAATTTGGATAATAAATAAACTCGGCATCGGGTAAATTTAAAAATATAGGTTCTTTATCAAATAAATTAAGCATAAAAAAAGCGATGATTTACACCGCTAATTTATTGCTTTTTTTTGGAATTAGTGTTCCTTTTTTGAAAAATTAAGATTCATAATCACAATGGCTAAAATAATTAATGCGATGCCACTCCATTGCCAAAAAACCACTTCTTCATTTAAAATTAAAAACGCCATAAGAACTGAAACCGGTAATTCTAAAGAGGCTACAATACTTCCTAAGCCCAATCCTATTTTTGGAAAACCAGCATTTAGTAATATTGGTGGAATAATTGTTCCGAAAAGCGCTAAAAATAATCCGTAATTCTTGAAAATTTCAATGTTTAAAGATCCAACTTGTGTAAAAGCTGAAAAAGTAAATACAATTACTGCACCACCTAATAGCATATACAAACTTCGTTGTGCGGATGAAATTCCCAAAGCTACTTTATTCGCTGTAAACATAGTTGTGGTAAATGAAGCTGCAGCTAAAATACCCCAAAATATGCCTCTCCAATCTAATTGAATTGTAAATTCATATAATTTTGTAGCTAAAAATGTTCCAAATAAAACAATAATTACCGAAATTATCTTTTGGGTAGAAGGTCGTTTTTTATCTAAAATCCATTCTAATAAAACGCCCATCCAAACGGTTTGCATAAGAAGTACAATAGCTATTGAAACATCAATATATTTTACACATAAGTAATAAAATACACTTGTCATTCCTAATGAAGTTCCTGCAACCATTAGTTGGAAAATATTTTTTGAGCTTGCTTTTTGAGCTATTTCTTTATTAACTATTTTTTGAAATAAATTAATTAATAATACTCCAAGAATTCCATAGATAAATTGTGAAGAAGTTACTTCAGCCGTTGTGTAGCCGTCTTTGTATGCTAATTTTACAAACGTTGCTAACATTCCATAGCTGGTAGCGCCTAATGCAACAAGAAAAACACCTTTTAGTACATTATTTTTCATTAATCTGTTTTTATAAAGTCAACAAAGGTAGTTATAAAAATGACGATTATTTTTTTTCGTCCTCAACTAAATCTTTAAGATGAATTCGAAGCGCATTTACGGATATGCTAATCTCCCAAAATGAAATTCCTAATGAAATAAGTAGCGATAATAAACTGATGCCAAAAATATAAATCCCGGCAGTTTCATAGTTTAAAAACAGTAAAAACATCGCGAAAACAGATAAAAACAAACACAACACGCCAAAAAGTTGCATATATCTAATCAATGTGATTCTTTGGTTGAGGTTTTTTATCTCTATTAAAATGGACTTATTATGGTCTTGGTCGTAGTTTTTCTTTAAACTTCGTACAATCTGAGCAATGGTTAAAAATCTATTGGTATAGGCTAATAAAATTAATGAAGTAGCTGAAAACAATAATGCTGGAGTTTCAATAGAAAGATTCATCAGAAGTAATTTTAATTTAAATTAATAAAGTTTAAAGATACTTTTTTATGTAAAATATAGTGTAACTTTTTGCTCATTTTTTCGTCTTACAAGTAACTAAATTCAAATATTTATTTATTTTTATGAAAAAGCTTATTCTAAATTTCTTGTTTTCCACTTGTTTTGTTCTTTTTGTTTTTGCTCAAGATACCACAAAAGTAAAAAAAGACGATATTCAAAAAGAAAATCAGATTGAAGAAGTTAAAATTATTAAACAGAAAAAAGCCATTGAGCAAAAACCAGATCGAACTATTTTTAATATCTCGGATCAACCGAATTTAAATGCGGGAACTTTAATGGAAACCATAAAGCAATTGCCAGGATTAATTTCTTCAGATGTGGCAGGAATGATGTATCAAGGAAAACAATTAGAGGTTTTTTTAGATGGAAGACCATTAAATATTTCAAGTTTAGAATTAAATTCTTTTTTAGAAGGAATGCCCGCTAATTCTGTAGAACGAATTGAAGTAATTACGCAGCCAGGAGCTGAATTCCCTGCTACCTCGGGTGGTGCGATTTTAAATATTATTACAAATAGAAACGCAAAAAAATACTTAAGTGCTACTTATACGAGTAGTTCGGCTTTTAATACTTACGATACTTCACGTTTTAGAACGTATAATAGTGTGTTGTTAAATGCTAAGAATAAATATTTTGGGTGGCAATTAAATTTTGGACAAAATTATCGTGAAAACGCCACTTGGTCCGAATTTTTAAATACCAGTTCTAACACTATTTTATCAAAAGTAGAAAGTGATAAGATAAATCGATCGCAATTTTTAAAATCTGGGATTACTTTTGATATTAATAAAGATAGGTTATTGTTGAATTATGATATTAATGTGGCAAACAGCGATAGTGAAACAGAAGGTTTTGGTTTAGGATTTGTTACTTCAGATAAAGGAAAATCCCATAATACTCGACAAGATGCTACAATAACGTATCAGAAAAGATTTGATGATAAAAGTCAAAAATTAGATTTTGTTTTTAATTATAACAATAATAAAAATGATTTCAACTTGTTTTCAAACGTTTTTAGAAATGCTGTTTTGGATAATTTTTCGAACCAAAATTATTACAACGGAAAATTTGACTACTCGCAAGGATTACGAATTTTAGATGAAGGAAAAGTTAGTTTTGGTGCCTTATATGAAAAATTACTTTTTGAAGCTGAAAATTTTGGAAGCATAAATTTAGACTATCAAAGAACAACTGCTTCCATTTATTTAGAGTTTCAAGCGAAATACAATAAGTTCGATTTTATTTTAGGTTCCAGAGCCGAAAAATATGAAATTAACGGAAAAACAACCACTGTGGATTTGATTCCGTTTGACCAATTTAGATGGTTTCCAAATGCTACTGTTCAATATAATTTGTCACCACAAATTTTCTTGAATATGAATTACAACAAGAAAATTACATTGCCTTCTACTTCTGCATTAAATCCAAACAATACCACGTATCAAAATCAGAATTTAAATTCGGTTGGAAATCCAAATTTACAACCTACAATTTTTGATAATTTTGAAGTTAAAATTAGTGCTTTTGATTACGCTTATTTAGGGTACAACTTAAGTAGTGCAAAAAATCAAGTGGTTCAACAAGTAAGTTTAAATGGAAATTTAGTTCAAAGTAGTAATTTTAACGTATCGGAAGTTAAAATACATAATTTTAATTTTGCACTTCCTTTGCCATATATGCTATTTACAAAAGGATTAAAAGAAACGATGAAATTTGATTTTAATCCAGACAAAATCAACTTTTTGTACCTTTATACAGGATATCAATTGCATCAAATCCCAAATTTAGAAACAAAAGGTTTTTGGAATTTAAACTTAATGTCTCAAATAATTTTACCAAAAGATATTAAATTTATTACCGAGTTTGGATTCATCACTTCAGGCGGAAATTACTTTTATTTTGTTGCCGACAAACCATTTAATAATTATTTAGATATGACTTTTAGCAAGAAGTTCCTAAAAGATCAATTAACGGTTACAATTTTTGGAGACGATATTTTTAATATGAATAGAAGTTTGTTCCGCCCAATAAATGATCCATTATTATCTTATAATAAAAGTGATACTCGAAAATTTGGCTTTACCATAAATTACAAATTACCAACAAAAAATAAGGCAGCAAAAATAGAACAAAACATCCTTAAAGACGATAAAAAAGAAGAGGGAACAGTTATTGGGAATTAATTTTTTTGTCAAGTAATAAAGATAACTTTTTTGCACCAATATCATTTAAATGGTCCGCATCATAAAAATCGGCTGTTATAAATTTGTCAGATTTTAATAGATTTAAATAACTGCAGTTTTGGTTTTTTTGAACCAATTCATTTATAGTTTTAATTGTTTTAGACAATTGAATTTGGTTTAAATTATTATAATAAGAAAGATGAGTTGGCGTGGTAATAAATAGAATTTTAATATTCTTTTTTTGACACATTTTAATAATTTTCTGAAGACTTTTTATATTTCCATCAAATAATTTAAAGTTTTTTGCAGTATGTTTTTTTGCAGTATATTGACCTTCAAATTTTTTTCTTTCTTTTGAATTAAAGTTTGTTCCCCAGCCTAAATTAGAAGAGGTTATAAATGATTTATTTAAAACATAATGTTTTACTACTTTTTTTAAATTTAGTAAAATATCAGGATTTAAAGTTTCAAAATTTGCTGTAAAATGATATTTATTTTCAAAACCATAATACAAGATGTAGTTTTTTAAACGCCATTTTTCAACATCAGTTTCTAAGGTTTCAAACAAACTAAAATATGAAATAGGAATAATAATCGTTTTTAAATTGGTTAGTTTATTCTTGTAAACATCTAAAAGTTCCTCATCTAAATCTAAGGTTTGTGAAACATAAGCGGCATTGAATGTTTGCTTTGAAAAATATTTCGGATTAATTCCGTAAAACGTATGAGAACTTCCTACTATTAAAGTGTTAATTTTCGAAGCGTTTTTATCTATATAGGATTTTTTTAGTTGATAGTCGTTAGGTATTTTACGAATAGCAATTTCTAAAACCAAAAAGAAAATAAAAATTGGCACTATGATTTTCAAAATATGTAACCAAAATTTTTTCATTTAAGTGCACTGTAATAATTAATATTAATCGCAATATATAAAAAAATCCTGACAGAAAAAATGTACTGTCAGGATTTATAAAATATGTATTGCTTATTATTTTAAGGTTTCAAAACTTCTTTTTACAAAAGCAGTTAAATCTTCACCTTTTAATAAACCTTGAGATAGTTTAGCTAAATCTAAAGCATTTTTAACTAATTCTTTTTGATTTTCTTCATTAGCTTGTAAAATTGAATTTGCTAATTCCGAATTGGCATTTACCACTAAATTATACATTTCGGGCATATTGCTCATTCCAAACATTCCTCCGCCGCCACTTTGACTCATTTCTTTCATACGACGCATAAATTCGGGTTGCGTAATTATAAATGGCGTAGCATCACTATCTAATGATTCTAATTGAACAGAATACGCTTTAGGAACTACTGCTTCCAAAGAAGTTTTTAAGGTTTCTTTTTCAGTATCTGATAATTTAGAAATTTGTGTTTCTTCTTTGTTGATTAATTTATCAATATGATCCGCATCAACTCGTGCAAAAGTCAGATTTTCATTGTCAGCTTCTAATTTCTGAATTAAATGCGATACAATTGGAGAATCTAAAAGTAATACTTGATATCCTTTACTTGTAGCGATATCAATGTAACTGTGTTGTGTTTCTTTGTTTGAAGCATATAAAACAACTAATTTTCCATCTTTATCTGTTTGTAAATCTTTAGTTGCTTCTTTTAATTCTGCTAACGTGTAATATTTGTTTTCTGTTGTAGGATATAAAACAAAATCACCCGATTTTTCATAAAATTTTGGTTCAGAAAG
>NZ_JBIKJI010000156.1:0-4609 GCF_044361065.1 Flavobacterium sp. | reverse complement strand
ACTTTACTTTTTTTCTTTTGCATACGCTGAAAATTTTAACACCCAAATAATCCATAACACAAAAACTACTCCATAAATAACCAATGGGAAAAGAATGTCGTGTAAAAAAGTTCCGTATTCTGGATACTTATAAAGCCCCGTAGTTAGCAAAGCAATTCTGAAAATATTCAATATGAAAATCAATATCGAACCTAAAAAAATATATAAAAAAGTAGCAATAAATCTATTTGAAAAAGCAAATATAAAAGTAGCAAATAAAATGATTATGCTTACCGAATTACAACCTTCAACTATCCGGGCAATATATTTGGAATTATAGATGACTTTATATGATGGCTCAAATTCATGTTTGATTATCTCACAATCTGCACCAAAAAAAACAAGCGTATTTTTTGTTTGTTCTGCTACAAATTGCGTTATGCCATCAACTTCATTTTTATGTGTGTGGTATTGATTTAAATAAAACGAGTAGACTATCGTAACGATAAAATAGCACAAAAGAAATTTCGCCAGAAAAATAAAAAATACTTTATGTTGCTGAAATATGTTTTTCAAAATTTTAATTTTAACAAAAATATAATTTTTACTTTCTTATTTATATATAATTTTACAAAAAAATTAAAAATGGAATTTGAAAATATAAAATCAGAAGTAAAAAACATCATTAACAGTAATGAAAATAGATATGAAAAGCTAATTCGTATTTGTCAATTATTACAAGATTCTATTTCATATTACAATTGGGTTGGTTTTTATTTTGCAAATCATCAAACCAAAACATTACATCTTGGTCCTTATGTTGGGGCTGAAACCGATCATACCGTTATTCCGTTTGGAAAAGGTATTTGCGGACAAGTAGCAGAAAGCAATGCCAACTTTGTTGTACCTGATGTTTCGGCTCAAGACAATTACATTGCTTGTAGTTTTACTGTAAAGTCGGAAATTGTAGTACCACTTTTTGTAAACGGGATTAATATTGGTCAAATTGATATCGACAGTCACGTTATCGATCCATTTACAGAAGCAGATGAACGTTTTTTAGAATTTGTAAACGAACAAGTTGCTTTACTTTTTTAAATTTTTCTAAATAAAATCATTGTTGTCCGATTAAAAATTTTAATATAATTTTAAAGCTATGATTACGAACTGTTTAACTGCTTAAATTACATTTCGCCTTATTTTTTAATGTGATGCAATCAAATGAAAAATTTTGCCACGGATGTCACGGATTTAGGGGATTATCACCCATAAAATCTGTGAAATCTGTGAAATCCGTGGCAAAAAAATAGGCTCAAAATTTCATTTGTTTTTTATCGGACAATAATGAAATAAAATATGAAATCCGTTGCTTTAATTTAAATAACGGATTTTTTTATTCCTTTTCTGTATTGAAATTCAAATTATTCTACTTAATTTTGTTTATTCTTTTTTAATTATAATTAAACAAAATAATGCCAGTTGCTCAAAAAACAGAATTAGATGATATTGCCATCGATAGAATTATAGAAATGGCTTGGGAAGACAGAACCCCATTTGATGCTATTACATTCCAATTCGGATTAGCAGAAGCGGATGTTAAAGCATTAATGAAAAAAGAATTAAAATTTTCCAGTTATAAATTATGGCGAAAACGTGTAGAAAATTGCAAAACCAAACACACAGCGAAACGTGTAGAAGGAATTGATAGGTTTAAATCCAATTTACAACGCGCTATTTCGAACAATAAAATATCTAAAAGATAAAAAAATGCAAAAAGAAATTCCAGATAATATCGTATATTCTAAAGAAAAAGGATACAACGCCAGTTTTTTACCCTATGCCACAAGTGTAGGCGCACCTATTATTAAAGTTGACGATGTAGCCGCTTGGAAAGGCAGAGGCGTTAGAAATGTGAACAAAGAATTCGAAAATAAATTCAATGAATTAAAACTGCAATATCAAAGTTTAATGGAAGAATTCGAATGGAATGAAATTATTTATAATGCAAAATTTTCATTTGAACCAGTAATTGGAGAAATTTATCATTTATATATTGGAAACGAAGGAAATCATTTTTTATCATTAATCCCACCATACGAATGGAATAAAGAACATATTGGAACATTCAAATTAAACAGTGATAAAAAATGGGTGAAACAAGAGTAAAACTAAATCAAATTTCCTATGAACAAATAATGAATATGGAAAAACAAGAACGTGTTCATTTTGCAAATAGTTTGGGTGGTTTTAAAAGTGTTGGATTAATTGGTACAAAAAACAAAAACAACCAAACCAATTTAGCAATTGTCGACTCAATTCTTCATATTGGAAGTAACCCACCATTATTTGGTATCGTTTTTCGCCCAGGTGTTGTGGAACGTCATACGCTTGAAAACATATTAGAAACAGGCTTTTACACCATCAATCACATCACAGAAAAAATTCATAAACAAGCGCATCAAACTTCAGCAAGATATGATAGAGCTTGTTCAGAATTTGATGAAACTGGTTTAATTCCTGAATATAAAAATGACTTTTTTGCACCTTTTGTTAAAGAAAGTAATGTGAAATTAGCAATGGAATTTAAAGAAAAAGTAACGCTTTCTATCAATAGTACAGTTTTGATTATTGGAGAAGTTAAAGAGGTATATTTTCCTGAAGATTGTTTGCAAAAAGATGGTTTTTTAGATATTGAAAAAGCTGCATCGTTAACTTGTTCTGGATTGGACAGTTATCATAAAACAACACGAATTTCAAGATTGAGTTACGCAAAAGCAAACAAGGAAATTACTTCAATAATTTAATTTTGACAAAAAAAGCAACCAATATTGTATGGTTTAAACGTGACCTTCGTTTGGTTGATAACGAAGCGCTTTTTTATGCTCACCAATCTGATTTGCCTTTAGTGCTACTTTATATTTTCGAGCCATCTGTAATGAATTATGATGATTCAGATGTACGACATTGGCGATTCATTTACGAATCCATTCAGGATTTGAATAAAAAACTTCAACCATTTAACGCAAAAATTTATTTTTTTCATAATGAAGTCAAAACCGTATTTTCAGAATTAATTCAAAAATTTGAGATAAAAAGTGTTTTCTCCCATCAAGAAATCGGAAATAAGTTAACCTACAACCGCGATTTGGAAATGAAAGCGTTTTTCGATGACAATGAAATCATTTGGAAAGAGTTTCAAATGCACGGTGTCATTCGTAAATTAAAATCAAGACAAGATTGGGACAAGCGCTGGGAACAAGTAATGCGTGACACGCCTAAAATCATAAAAGAATCCGATTTAAAAACGATAGAATTAGATTCTGACTTTTATGACAAAATAAAAGGCGCTGATTTATCAACTGAAATTACCACTCCTAACAAAAATTTTCAAAAAGGTGGCGAATATTGGGCGTGGCGTTATTTGGATAGTTTTGTCAAAGAGCGTTATGTCAATTACAGCAAACATATTTCGAAACCTGCCTTGAGTAGAAAAGGCTGTAGTCGCTTATCGCCTTACTTGACTTATGGCAACATCAGTATGCGTATGATTTATCAATATACGAATCAGCATTACGAATCATCAAAAAATAAACGCGCCATTCTCAATTTTGTTTCACGTTTGCATTGGCATTGTCATTTCATTCAAAAATTTGAAGACGAATGCGAAATGGAATTTGAAAACGCCAACCGAGCTTATGACGTTTTAATAAAACCAAAAAACGAAACTTATATTAAAGCTTGGCAAGAAGGGAAAACGGGTGTGCCAATTGTAGATGCGTGTATGCGATGTTTGGTAGCAACAGGCTATATTAATTTTAGAATGCGCGCGATGGTCGTGTCATTTTTTACTTTTAATTTATGGCAAGATTGGCGTGAATTGCATTTTTTGGCAAGGCAATTTTTAGATTACGAACCCGGTATTCATTATCCGCAAATTCAAATGCAATCGGGCACCACGGGAATCAATACGATACGGATTTATAGTCCAATTAAAAATTCAGAAGAACATGATTCAGAAGGAGTTTTCATTAAACAATGGCTGCCCGAATTAGCAGAAGTGCCCGTGCATTTGCTTCACGAACCTTGGAAAATGAATGAAATGGAGCAGCAATTTTATAATTGCATTATTGGCAAAGAGTATCCAGCTCCTATTGTTGATATTGAAGCAACTCGGAAATATGCCAGCGACATCGTTTGGAGCTTTCGAAAAAAAGCTGAAGTGAAACAAGAAGGAAAACGAATTATGCAAAAACACGTGAGTAACCCCAATAAACCTAAAAATGCGAGGAGTAAAAAACAAAACCTACCGACTAAAATCTGTATTGTTTGCCAAAAACCATTCGCTTGGCGTAAAAAATGGGAAAAAGTTTGGGACGAAGTGAAATATTGCAGTGATAGATGTAGGAATGAAAAAAAGATTGAAAGATTGAAAGATTGAAAAACATTCTGAATCTTTAAATTTTTAAATCCTTTAATCTTTAAATAAAAAAAATGTCAAAAACGTTACGATTAGTTCTCGGAGATCAATTGAACTGCAATCATTCTTGGTTCAAAACCATTGATGATTCGGTGACTTATGTGATGATGGAAATCCGAACAGAAACGGATTATGCCACGCATCATATTCAAA
>NZ_JBIKJI010000030.1:0-17486 GCF_044361065.1 Flavobacterium sp. | reverse complement strand
CCAGATGATGTTCAAGATGTGCCGGTAAACGATTACATCCCAGCATTGCTAATACTAGCCATAGCAACGGCCTATTGGTTTTTAAAACCAAAAGCTAAAGCATAAACCAAAAACCGCCTCCAACGAGGCGGTTTTTTTTGAATTGTGAGTGGAGAATTGTTAAGAACTTCCTAATTTTACCTTTTGCCTTCGAGTACCTCAGGCAACGGAATAAAAACATGTTAAATTGATTGTGTTATGGTGGCTGAGGCTCTCGAAGCCACTATCCTTCATTCCCTAATTGTCATTCTGAGCTTGCGAAGAATCTCCTACACAGTAGGCAACCTGTTCACCTGTGAACACAAAACCCTTGACCCCAAACCCTTGAACCTTCATCTAACACCCAACACAAAGAATCTATGGCAAAAACCTCAAAAAACACCTCAAAAAACACAAAATTTAAATACATTTTTTTATATTCGCATTCAATTAGTAAAACAATTATGAAAGCAATAAGCAAATTCCAAATTTTCTTTTTTTTAGTGATGTCTTCATCCCTTTTTGCACAATTTAATGTGAATAATTTATCTCTTGAGGCAGGTCATGGTTATACCGGCGCTATAGGGCCTTATCAAAAATTATATAAATCTAATTTTTCTGGATTTAATCATTTTAATGTGGGAATTAGATATATGTTCAACGAAAAATTTGGCGCAAAAGTAGCCTATAAATTAGACCATTTTGTAAATGACCCTGGAGGAAAAGTTGGAATTACATATAGTGCGGTTGCTGTATCTGGAATTTATAATGTGGGTAAACAATTCGGTTTAACCTATCTAACAAGAGATAAACTAGGAATAAACGCCCACGTAGATGCAGGTGTTGCATTTGGATATATGATTGGACAAAACAAACACGAAAAAATTGGCGTGGTGGGAATTGGACTTACACCAATGTATAACATCTCAAATAAATTTGCCGTAACAGCTGATTTTACTCATAATTTTACTATGAAGCAGCATTATGGATTTGACGGAATTTTACTAAATAAAGATTACACGCCAAAATCTGGAAGTTATTATAATTTTTCAGTTGGGTTAATTTATTATTTAGGGGAAAATAAATACCATTCGGATTGGTATTAAAATCATAAATTTTATAAAAATTTTACGAGCAACTTTTAATTCTTAAACAAGAATAGAAGTTGCTTTTTTTATCCTAAAAACACTAACATTTCTTAATTTTTTCTAAAAAAACATCCAAAAACACATAATTTAACGGACAATTAACAACTTATATAATTTTTATATAGCAACTTGCGTTGTTAAAGTATTTTTTTAAAATTTACAGAAAATAATTCAAAATAAAATGCAAGAAAATAACACAGGTATTGACATTAGTGCGCTTAACGAAAAAATAGAAAACGAAAGTGCTTTTATTGATTTGCTAACTTCAGAATTAAGTAAAGCAATTGTAGGGCAAAAAGTAATGATAGAACGTTTGTTAATTGGCTTATTAGGTCAAGGACACGTTTTGTTAGAAGGAATGCCGGGGTTAGCCAAAACCTTAGTCATAAACACTTTATCTAAAGCCGTTCACGGTAGTTTTCATCGTATTCAATTCACCCCAGATTTGCTTCCAGCAGACGTGGTAGGAACGATGGTGTACAATTTCAAAGAAAATGAATTTTCTGTAAAAAAAGGACCCATTTTTGCCAATTTTGTTCTGGCAGATGAAATCAATAGAGCACCTGCTAAAGTGCAATCTGCTTTATTGGAAGCTATGCAAGAAAAGCAAGTAACAATTGGTGAAACTACGTATAAATTAGACACGCCTTTTTTAGTTTTGGCTACACAAAACCCTGTAGAACAAGAAGGAACATATCCGTTACCAGAAGCACAAGTAGACCGATTTATGCTAAAAACCATTGTCGATTACCCGAAAATGGAGGAGGAACAACTTATTATTCGTAACAGTTTAATGGAAACTACTGCTACTATTAATCCTGTGGTTAGCGTGGCTCAAATTTTAAAAGCCCAACAAACGGTTAAAGAAGTATATATGGACGAGAAAATCGAGAAATATATTTTAGATATTGTTTTCGCTACGCGTTATCCAGAAAAATATAGATTAGAAAACTTAAAACCACTAATTAGTTTTGGTGCATCGCCACGTGGAAGTATCAACTTGGCTTTAGCTGCAAAATGTTATGCTTTTATCAAAAGAAGAGGCTATGTCATCCCTGAAGATGTTAGAGCGGTGGTACACGATGTATTACGCCACAGAATCGGTATTACTTATGAAGCCGAAGCTGAAAATATCACTTCAGAAGACATTATCAATAAAGTTTTAAATCAGGTACAAGTACCTTAATGAAGGAAGAGTTTAAAGTTATTAGTAAAGCGATTGTTACGAAATACTAAACACGAAAATGGAGACGAAAGAGTTACTGAAGAAAGTCAAAAAAATTGAGATTAAAACCCGAAGATTGAGCGATCATATTTTCTCGGGACACTATCACACGTCGTTTAAAGGACGAGGGATGACATTTTCTGAAGTGCGACAATACCAATATGGAGACGATTTTAGAGCTATAGATTGGAATGTTTCCGCAAGAAATAACGATGCCTTTGTTAAAATATTCGAAGAAGAACGCGAATTAACGATGATGTTACTAATCGATTGTTCCGATTCGCAAAGTTTTGGAACTACATCGCAAAGTAAAAATGAGTTGGTAGCTGAAATTGCGGCAACACTTGCATTTTCTGCCACGCAAAACAATGATAAAATTGGTTTAATTTTATTTACCGATGAAATAGAATTATTTATTCCACCAAAAAAAGGAAAATCGCACGTTTTACGAATCATCCGAGAAGTAATTGAATGGCAACCAAAAAGCAAAAAAACTAATGTCGCGGTGGCCTTAGATTTTTTATCGAGTGTCATAAAAAAACGAGCAATTGTATTTTTAATTTCCGATTTTATTACCGCGGATTTTCAAAAACCGTTACAAATTGCTGCTAAAAAACACGATGTAACTGGAATTAGAATTTTTGATTCCCGTGAAAAAAGCCTTCCAAATATAGGAATTGTTCAAGTACAAGATGCCGAAACGGGAGAAAAAATATGGTTAGATACGCAAACAAGCAGTACCCGTTTGGCATACGAGAATAAGTACAAAACGAATGTAGAAAATTGTCAAAATACGTTTAGTAAATGTGCTGCAGGATTAGTTGAAACCGAAGCCAACGAAAGTTATGTAACGAAATTAGTAACCTATTTTAAAAGTAGAGCCTAATGAAGTTACGTCTTTTATATCTGTTTCTTTTTTCAATTTCCGTAGGGTTTTCCCAAACGATAGGGACTACTGTATCTAAAAAGAAAATTAAAATTGGAGAACAAATTCAACTTACGTTAACCACAAAAGTAAACGAAAAAGAGGTTGTGTTTTTCCCTGATTTAGATTCGATAGGCAAATTGGAAGTGGTGCACTCTTTTCCAACAGAAAAAAACAAAAAAGGCAACCAAACCGAATGGAAAAAAAAATACAATCTTACCCAATTTGATGCGGGCACCTATAAAATTCCAGCACTTGAGGTGTTAATTAACACAAAAAAAACCAAGTCAGAAAGTATTGAAATTTACGTAATTGATGTGGAAGTAGATACTACAAAGCAAAAAATGTATGATATTAAAGAAGATGAAAATATCACTTCTAAAACTAAAGAAACATCTCAAGAACTTTCAGATTCTCAACTAATTTTAGGAGTATTTTTTGCTTTTTTCTTAGCAGGCATATTGTATGTAATTTTACGACTAAAACACCGAAATAAAAGCAAAACAGATGCTTATATTTCGCCATATAATAATGCTTTTTTACGTTTTTCAGAAGTAAATACCGAAACAAATTCTAAAGAATTTTATTCCAATATTACACAAATAATAAAATCGTATTTTGAAAAAACGTTAGAATTTTCTGCGTTGGAAAGCACTACTGAACAGTTTATTTTGAAACTAAAAACGGCAGTACATCTTAAAAAATTTAAAATTTCAGAAACGACTATTTCCGAAATTGAAACGTTATTTCTTAAAGCCGATTTAGTTAAATTTGCCAAAATTGTAGTGGATGTAACTTCTCATAGCTCAGACAAAACTGCCGCAGAGAATCTAATAAATGTATTTCACAAAACCTTACCTGTTTCTGAAGAAGAACAACAAATTGCAATAGCTAAAATAGCCGAAGAACAGCAACAAAATAGATATAAAAATATCAGACAAATGGCATTTATTGTAACGTTTTTAGTGGCAATAATTTCTGTAGTTACCTTTTTTGGATGGGAAAATGTAACCAATTATTTTTCAGCAAAAATTAACGGAAAAGATGCCGATTATTATCTAAAAAAAGAATGGATTGTTTCTGAATATGGGTTGCCTGTTTTGCAAGTAGAAACGCCAGAAATTTTAGTTCGTGATTTGGTAACTTCAAAAAATCCAAACATTAAAAATATCGCGCAATTTTCTTGGCAAAATCCAGAGGATAAATTAGCCATTTCGCTACAAACGATTGCTTATAAAGATTCTGTAAAAACAGATTTAAAAGCAATTTTTAATGATGAAATGAGCGAAATGATGCAATTGCAAGCCAATAATATTCAAACAACAGCAAAGAAATTTAAAAATGTAAAGGATATGTCTGGCGATATTTTAGAAGGTACATTTGAAATTAACGAAGCCAACCAAACCAAACAAATGCGATTTTTTACTGTTTTTATTTCGGATAATTTCGGATTACAAAAAGTAAGAATTACTCACGATGCTAAGGACAAATTAGCTAAAGATTTTATAGATCGTGTTACAAATAGTCTTGAACAAGTAAACCAAGAGGAAGATGAATAGTGCTTTTATGCATCCCCATTTTTTATGGCTGTTATTGGTGCTTCCGATAGCGGCGTTTTGGCAATACATAAAAGCGAACAAACAAAATCCAACTATAAAAATCAGCACCACGGAAGGATTATCCATAAAAAAATCGTGGATTATAAAGTGTCGACCGTTTTTGTTTTTGTTAAAACTTGTGGCGTTAGGATTTGTAATTATAGCATTAGCCCGACCAAGAAATACACAAAAATCAAATTTTACCGACAGTAAAAACGGAATTGATATTGTGATTGCTACCGATGTATCGGGAAGTATGCTGGCTACCGATTTTAAACCAAATCGATTAGAAGCCATAAAAAAAGTAGCCGAATCATTTATACAAAAACGAACCAATGATAGAATTGGTTTAGTGGTGTATGCCGGCGAAAGTTATACACGAACTCCAGTAACTTCCGATAAAACAATGTTGTTACAATCCTTAAAAGAAGTGCAATATAACGGCTTGGTACTTCAAGACGGAACTGCTATTGGAATAGGCTTAGGAACCGCCATAAATCGAATTAAAAACAGCAAAGCAAAATCGAAAATCATCATTTTATTAACCGATGGGGTAAATAACGTAGGAAGTTTAGATCCCATTTCAGCAGCAGAAATAGCTAAAGACTTTGGTATAAAAGTCTATACGGTAGGTGTTGGAACAAACGGAATGGCAAATTTTCCAGTAGCAAAAGATAGTAATGGAAACATCGTTTTTCAACCACAAAAAGTGGAAATTGACGAGAAAATTTTACAAGAAATCGCTACGATTACAAAAGGAAAATATTTTAGAGCTACAGATAATACTAAGTTAGAAGCCATTTACGAAGAAATTGATGGTTTAGAAAAATCTAAAATTATAGAAAACCGCTTGATGCTATTTGACGAACAATTTCGTAGTTGGCTACTAATAGGGTTGTTTTTTCTTGTTTTAGAAATGGTTTTAAGTCGAACGCTATTTAAAAGTTTTATCTAATGTTTGAATTTGAATCGCCATATTATTTTATTTTAGTGTTACTACTTCCAATTGGATTAGTGGCACAGAAAGCCTATGTGAAATGGCAAACGGAAAAACAAGCGGTATTTAGCGAGCCAAAAGCCCTTGAAAAATTGCTTGTAAATTCACCAAAACAGATATCGCGTATTAAATTTATGTTCCAAATAATGGCTGTTTTTTTCATTGTTTTGGCGTTAGTAAATCCGAAATTGGGTTCAAAAGTTGAAACAGTTCCTGCAAAAGGAGTAGAAATTGTATTTGCTATTGATGTTTCAAAAAGTATGTTGTGTAAAGACATTCAGCCCAACCGCTTGGAAAAATCCAAGCAAATAATGACACAAATGATTGAATCTATTGGAAGTGATAGAATTGGGATTGTAGCTTATGCGGGTAGCGCCTATCCTGTTTTACCAATGACAACAGATTATGAATTGGCAAAAATGTTTACACAAAGTATCAATACTAATTTAATTTCTTCGCAAGGAACGGCTATTGAAAGTGCCATTCAAACCAGTGTGGATTTCTTTGATAATCCAACTTCGGGGAAAGCTATTATTTTATTTTCAGATGGTGAAGACCATCAAAATGCTTCTTTTGATATTTCTAAAATAACAAAAGAAAAAAATGTGAAAATTATAACAGTTGGAGTAGGAACCGCAAATGGCGGAACGATTGAATTTGAAGACGAACTCGGATTTCAACAAGTTAAAAAAGATAAAAACGGACAAGTTGTAATTACAAAACTAAATCAGGAAATTTTACAGAAAATAGCTTCAGAAACCAACGGAACGTATTGCAATGACAATCAAATTTCAAAAGTAGTTGCTTCAATAAAATCGGCATTAGCATCCGTAAAACAACAAGAATTTAAAGCCCAACAATTGGCACAAAAACAATCGCAATTTCAGTGGTTTTTAGGCATTGCATTTTTATTGCTCTTGCTCGAATTTTTTATTACAAATAGTAATTTTAACAACAAAAATTGGTTTTCAAAACACCAGGCACATCTATTTTTACTTGTATTTTTAACTTCAGGAACGGCCTTTTCTCAAGAAAAAAACACAGATAATTCGCAACAAAAAGAAAAGCAATTACGTTGGATAAAAGCCAAAGAAAAAAAACAAAAACAACCTGCAGAATATAATTTAGGAAACACCATTTATAAAAATAAAAAGTATGTTGAAGCGATAAGCAATTATAAAAATGCCGCTTTAATAGCAAACACTTCTGCACAAAAACACAAAGCGTATCATAATTTAGGAAACGCATATATGCAAGATAAAAATTATAAATTGGCAGTTGCATCTTACAAAAATGCTTTAAAGGCGAACGCTAAAGATGAAAAAACCAGATACAATTTAGCGTTAGCAAAAAAATTATTAAAAAAATATCCGCCAAAACCAAATCCGAAAAATAAAAACAAGAAAAAAAACCAAAAAGACAAAAAGCAACAAGACAAACAAGACAATAAAAACAAAGAAAAAAGTCAACCAAAAAAACCAAGCGCAAACAAACAACGGATGGATAACGTACTAAAAGCAATTAGCAACGAAGAAAAAAAAGTACAGGAAAAAGTAAACGCAAATAAAACAAAAACGAACACAACAAGTACAGAAAAAGATTGGTAAAATGATAAACACATAGAAACATAGATTAAGAATTGTTTTTAAAGAAGTTTTATTTCGAATTTACTGTAAATAAAAAACAGATGTAACCATTTAGAAATTGAGAAAATTAAGGGATAACTAAATAAACTTAATGTCTTAATGGTTAAATTCAAGTAGTAATTTGAAACTTAAATGAAGTATTTAATTTATTCATTTTAGTCAACTTAGCTATGTTTGCTTTAAATAAGTGAAACGCCTTTCCATAAAAATAAAACTATGTTTCTATGTGGTTAAAAAAGATTTATAAAATGAATGCATTAATTAAAATAGTATTAACTTTTATACTGCTTCCTTTTTTAGCTTTAAGTCAGGTAAAATTAGAGGTAAAAGCTGAAAAAACGAACCTTAAAATTGGTGAAGTAATTCAGGTTACTTATATTTTTAACGAAGAAGGCTCAAACTTCACACCTCCTAATTTTAATGGGTTTAATAAAGGTGGTTCGTACGTTTCTTCTAATGAAGAATACATAAATGGGGATTATGCCATACAACAAGTATATACCTATGTAATTCAGGCGGCCAAAGCAGGAAGATTACTTATTTCTCCAGCAACAATTAAATTTAATGGAAAAACCTATGCATCAAAACCTGTAGCCGTTTCTGTTTCCAACGAAAAAGCTGCCGATGCCATACAGAGAAACCAAAATACAACAACTGCTTCTAAATCCATTTCCTCAAACAAGTCGATTTCTGGCGCGAATAATTTATTATTTATTGATGTTGAAGTTAGTAAATCCAACGCCTATGTAAACGAACCTGTTGAGGTAAATTATCGCATTTATTTAGTACCCAATTTAGAAATTGAGTTAAATAAAAATATGGTGACAAAATTTAATAATTTTTGGAGTCAAACCGAAGATGTGCAAGGCGGATGGGAGCGAATGGTTGTAAACAATAGGGTATATAAATCTAAGATTTTCAAGAAAGCCATTTTGTACCCTCAAAAAACTGGGAAACTTCAAATATCGCCTATTACTTTAGACTTAAACATAAGTTATCCTACAGGTGATGTAGACTTTTTTGGCGATCCAGAATATGATGTGGCCAGAAGAGAAATTGTTTCTAATACGAAATACCTTCAGGTTCTTGCCTTACCAGAAAAGGGAAAGCCCGAAAACTTCACAGGTGCTGTTGGAACTTTTGATTTTCAAGCAAATGTATCTAAAAACAATTTAAAATCAGGCGAGTCCTTGCAATTAGACTTGATTGTTTCTGGAACTGGAAATTTAAAATTGTTCGAGATCCCTAAACCTAATTTACCAGCTAATTTTGAAATTTACGAGCCGCAACATCAAGAATTTGTGAACGAAAATATGAATGGAATTTCTGGAAAAATCAAAGATAGTTATACCATTATCCCACAAGAAAAAGGGGATTTCAAATTAAAACCACAGTATTTTTCATTTTTCGATGTCAAATCAAAAACCTACAAAACCATTTCATCTGAAGCTATAGATTTAGAAGTACTTCAAGGAGAAAATCAAGCGAATGTTACCTCGGTTTCAAAATCTAATTTAGCTGAAAAATCTCAAAAAACAGAACCAACATCAGGTTTTGAATTTTCGTTTATGCATTTTATTGGAGGTGTTACTTTAGCAGGATTGACTTTATTGTTTTTTGCATTAAAAAGAAACAAATCGGAAACTGATGAAGAGGTAAAAACAGAAATAAAATCTGTAAAAAAGGATTTTTCTGTAAACGATATGCAACAATTTATAACAAATAAAGAAGTGTTTTATCAGGAAATGGAACTTAAAATCAATGCGTTTTTACATTATAAATTTGGTTTAGAAAAAGCAGAATTAAATAAAGAAAACATCATTCAAAAATTTCAGGAAAACCACATTTCTCTAGAAAACACAAACGATTTTATTGGGCTGTTGCAAAACTGCGAAAAAGCAAGATATATGCCAACATCTGATGGAAATATGCAATCGGATTTTAAAAAATTACAAGAGTTAGTACAAATTATTAACGTGTAAAGGCAATAATCGTAATATAATTTTGTTTAGTGTATATTTGTAGTTCAACTTATTTTATGAAAAAAGTAGTTTCCTATTTATTTTTATGTTTTTCATTGCTTTCTTTTTCGCAACAGAAATTATGGAAAGGCTATTTTTCATATAATGAAATTACAGATGTCTGTATTTCTGACCAAAAGGTATATTCCAGCACAAAAAATTCAGTATTTAACAAAGACGTTTCCTCAAATATTTTAACCACTTTTACTTCAATAAACGATGTAAAACCAGACGAAATTACCGCTATTTTCCAAACATCAAATAATTATACTTTAATTGGAAATAAAAATGGTTTAATAATTCTTATAAAACCTGATGGCAACACATTAAACAAAGTAGATATTATTACCGATGTACCAGTACCCGCCAACAGTAAAAAAATAAACGATTTTTACGAACATAACGGAAAAGTATATGTGTCTACACAATACGGAATTACAGTAATTAAATTGTCTAATTTTGAAATTGAAAACAGTTTTTATATTGGAAATTCAGGAGAATTTATAGATGTTTTACAAACAACAGTTTTTAATAATGAAATTTTTGCCGTAACCCGAACACAAGGCATAAAAAAAGCAAGTATAAACAACCCATTTTTATACGATTTTTCGCAATGGTCGGTTTTTAATTTAGGAAACTGGTCAAGTTTAGTAGTTTTTAGTAATCAACTAATTGCAACGGATTTTTCTACCAATATTTATAAATTTGTTGGAAATACACCACAAGTTTTTAGCACACATTTCACGGTTCCATTAAAGCTAAGAACCGATGGCGAATATTTAACTTTTACTGGTCAGTTTCAAGTAAATGTATATAATAGTAGTTTGACACTTATAGCATCTACATTTCAAGTAACTGGTGCTTCAGAACTACTTACTTGTGCCATAACTAAAAATGATAAATTATATATTGGAACTGCAAAAAACGGATTATATGAAGCGCCTTTAAGCAGTAATTTAGTTTTTACCAACATTTCACCAAACGGACCCATTGAAGATTTGGCTTTTAAAGTAACCAAAACCAAAAACGACATATGGTTAACTCACGGAAGTTATGACAGAACCTACACGCCAGATTATAAATTACAAGGCATTAGTATTTTTAACACGAATTTGGGTTGGAATAAAATCCCAAACACCGAAGTAGCAGGTGCTGTTACGCTAGCTGCAATAGTAGAAAACCCAAGAAATAACAGTGAAGTTTTTGTAGCTTCTGGACACAGTGGTTTGTTGAAATTTACAAATAAAACAAATCCTTTTTTATTCAATCAAACCAATTTTTTAGAATCGTTACTGTTGCCGCCGCCAAATCAAAACTTTGTGTCAGTGCGAATTAACGGAATGAAATACGACAAAGTTGGTAATTTATGGCTTACAAATGCCCTAGTAGACAACGGTCTAAAAGTCCTAAAAAACAATAATACTTGGCAATCGTATAATTTAAGTGCGGTAATTCAAAACCCCACCGCATTGCATTATGGTAACATAGATATTGATAAAAACGGAACAAAATGGGCCGCTACGTATGGAGGTGGCGTACTTGCTTTTAATGAAAAACACAATAATAAATTTATAATTATTAACGAAGAAAACGGAAATTTACCCAACAACGACGTGCGATGTGTGGCTGTAGATAACAAAAACCAACTTTGGATTGGAACGTTTAAAGGGTTACGAATTTTAAATAGCGTAGACAGATTTATTTCCGAAACAGCATTAACAACAACGAACATTGTCATTCAGGATGGCGATTTAGCTCAAGAATTATTTTACCAACAAGTAATTCAAGATATTAAAGTAGATGGTGCAAACAACAAATGGGTAGCTATTGCAGATGCTGGAGTTTTTCAAGTTAGTGCAAATGGACAAACAACTTTACGAAGATTTACAAAAGACAATTCGCCATTACCCAGTAACAATGTGTTAGATATTGAAATTGATGAGGTTTCAGGCGAAGTGTTTTTTGCTACAGATAAAGGATTGGTTTCTTTTTTAGGTTCTGCCACAAAAGGAGACGACGATTTACAAAATGTATACATATATCCAAATCCGGTTCGACCAGAATATTCAGGAACAGTAAAAATTTCCGGATTGATGGACAAAGTAAATTTAAAAATCACAGATATTGAAGGAAATTTAGTTTTTGAAACAACCTCTTCAGGCGGAACGGTAGAATGGGATACCACTGCGTTTGGAAAATATAAAGTAGCCTCTGGCGTATATATGGTTTTTGTTTCGTCAAGCGATGCCGCAGAAACTACGGTAAAAAAAATAATGATAATTAGATAATATGGATTTTTATAAAATTTTAAGAGCAGTACAAAACATTAAAAGCCATAGAGTCAAGTTTTTTGGATTGTGGGTGTTTAATATTTTAAACAAAAGGTATTTAAACGTTCAGTTTGATCCTGTTTTAGCATGTAATTTTAAATGTAAAATGTGCTATTTTACAGACCCAGAAGCCATAAAAAAATTAAAAGGAATTTTTAAAAAAGAAGAATTAGAGATTATTGCAAAACAAGTTTTTCAAAACACCTTGAAACTTCAAATTGGTTGTGGGGCTGAACCTACATTATTTAAATATAATTTAGAAATAATCCAACTTGCTAAAAAATATAATATTCCATATATATCTATGGTAACTAATGGAAATTTACTAACCAAAGAAACCATAAATTCTTATGCTTCAAACGGATTAAATGAATTTATTTTGTCCATGCATGGTGTTAAAAAGGAAACCTATGAAGATTTTATGGACAAAGGTAATTATGCCAAATTTCATGAGATATTACAATTAATTAATCAAGAAAAAAAAGTAAATAAGCAGTTACAATTACGAATTAATTATACTTTTAATAAAGATAATATACTTGAACTAAATGAATTTTTTGATTTTTTTGGAAATTACACTATTGACACTCTCCAATTAAGACCTATAGATAAAATTGGAAATACTTTATACAATAATTTTGATTTAACTAGTGTTGAGTTTGAATATAAAAACATAGTGAACAAATTTGCAAGTGAAGCAAAAGATAGAAAAATAAATTTTATTGCTCAATCTAGTATAAAAAGAGTGGTAAACAACGAAAACCCTGTTGAAAGTAATAATAACAACTCCTATTTAATGCCGTTTGTAAATTGTTATATTTCTCCAGAATTTTTTTGGAAACCAGATTTTAATTGGCGCAAAAGCACATTTAAACAATGGAAAAAAGAGCACAATTGGAACAGTAAAATTTTTAAAAACATATTTATTGGTAAAAAAAACATTTCCAAAATAAACAGAAATTTACTCAACTATAATGTAGATTTTAACTAATGCAAACAAAAACCAAAGCCATTGTTTTAAGTGCTATTAAGTACCAAGAAAAAAGTTTAATTGTAAAATGCTTTACCCAATCAGACGGGTTGAAATCTTATTTTATCCCAAGTGCTTTTTCTTCCAAAAAGTCCAACCAAAAAATAGCGTATTTTCAACCATTCAACCTTTTAGAAATAGAAGCCAACCATAAAAATAAAGGCACTTTAGAGCACTTTAAAGAAGTAAAACTCGCCTACAATTATCAAAATATAAATACGGATATTGTAAAAAGCGCTATGGTTTTTTTTCTTTCGGAAGTAGTACATAACAGTATTTTTGAAGAAGAAAAAAACGAGAATTTATTTTCATTTTTAGAAACGTCTTTGTTATGGTTAGATGCAAATGATTCCATCTCAAATTTCCACCTTATTTTTCTATTAGAACTCACCAAATTTTTAGGATTTTATCCGCAAATACAAGAAACAGATTTCGCCTATTTTGAAATGATTGACGGTGTTTTTTCTCCCTTTCAAGGCACAAGCTGTTTAAATGAACACGAAACAAAGTTGCTTAAAAAAACCTTGTTATTAAAATATGACGACAATCAAAAAGTGTTTGCTGGGGTAGAGCGTCAAATAGTATTAAAAATTCTTTTGGATTATTATGCCATTCACTTAGATGGCTTCAAAAAACCAAAATCGTTAGACGTCCTAAAAGAAGTTTTTTCTTAACCTACAACTTTTGCCTTATACCTTTTGCCTTTTCTCATTAAATCCTTACTTTCGCAAATTGAATTAAGATAGCGATAAAATGAGTACAAAATTTACGGAATATAAAGGACTTGACTTGCCAACTGTGGCATCAGAAGTTCTTGATTTTTGGAAGGAAAACAACATCTTTGAAAAAAGTGTATCTACACGTGAAGGAAACCAACCATTTGTATTTTTTGAAGGACCACCTTCTGCAAACGGATTGCCTGGAATTCACCACGTAATGGCGCGCGCGATTAAAGATATTTTTTGTCGATATAAAACTCAAAAAGGATTTCAAGTTAAGCGTAAAGCAGGCTGGGACACTCACGGATTACCTGTAGAATTAGGTACTGAAGCCGCTTTAGGAATTACAAAAGAAGATATTGGAAAAACCATTTCCGTTTCAGATTACAACGAAGCGTGTAAGAAAACAGTTATGCGATACACCGACGTGTGGAATGACTTAACTGAAAAAATGGGCTATTGGGTAGATATGGAAGATCCGTATGTAACTTACAAATCCAAATATATGGAATCGGTTTGGTGGCTACTAAAACAAATTTACAACAAAGATTTGCTTTACAAAGGGTACACCATTCAACCGTATTCGCCAAAAGCAGGAACAGGTTTGTCTTCGCACGAAGTCAATCAGCCTGGTTCGTATCGTGATGTGACGGATACGACTGTAGTAGCGCAATTTAAAACCAAAAACGAAACGTTACCAAACTTTTTACAAGGTTTTGGAGACATACATATTTTAGCTTGGACAACCACGCCTTGGACATTGCCATCAAATACCGCATTAACTGTTGGACCAAAAATTGACTATGTTTTAGTACAAACATTTAATCAATATACTTTTGAACCTGTAAACGTTATTCTAGCTAAGAATTTAGTAGGAAAACAGTTTGGAAAAGGATTTTTTGAAAGTGATGACTTTTTTGACTTTTTTAATATTCCTAAAAAAGTTGATACTGATTCAGTAAATATCCAAGCTATAAAAGAGATATATTCTACCAAAGAAGTTGATGGTGTTGTTGATTTTATTAATTTAATGAAAAACATAAACACAAAATTACCTTATAGAGTATTAAGTGAATGTAAAGGTTCAGATTTAGTTGGAATTCGTTACGAACAATTGATGCCATTAGCATTACCGTATCAAAACCCAGAAAATGCCTTTCGAGTAATTGCTGGAGATTTCGTAACTACCGAAGACGGAACTGGAATCGTTCACACCGCACCTACTTTTGGTGCAGATGATGCAAAAGTAGCCAAAGAAGCAACTCCAGAAGTACCACCAATGTTGGTATTAGATGAAAATGGAAATGCAGTTCCTTTAGTGGATTTGCAAGGGAAATTCATTTCTAATTTAGGCGAATATTCTGGGAAATACGTTAAAAACGAATATTACAATGAAGGTGAAGCACCAGAACGCTCTGCCGATGTAGAAATTGTTATCCAATTAAAAGAAGAAAACAAAGCCTTTAAGGTTGAAAAATACGTTCACAGTTACCCACATTGTTGGCGAACAGACAAACCTATTCTATATTATCCGTTAGATTCTTGGTTCATTAAAGTAACCGAAATCAAAGATAGAATGTTCGATTTAAACGAAACCATCAACTGGAAGCCAAAAGCAACAGGTGAAGGACGTTTTGGAAATTGGTTGAAAAATGCCAATGATTGGAACTTATCGCGTTCAAGATATTGGGGAATTCCTTTGCCAATATGGAGAAACGAAGAAGGCACTGAAGAAATTTTAGTAGGTTCTGTAGCAGAATTAGTTCAAGAAATTGAAAAAGCAATTGCCGCTGGTTTTATGACTGAAAATCCATTTAAAGGATTCGAAATCGGAAATATGACTGAAGAAAATTACGATTTAGTCGATTTACATAAAAATGTTGTAGATGATATTATCTTGGTTTCTGCATCTGGCAAACCAATGAAACGTGAAACTGATTTAATTGATGTTTGGTTCGATTCGGGTGCTATGCCTTATGCACAATGGCATTATCCTTTCGAAAATAAGGAAAAAATTGACGAAAACAAAGATTTTCCTGCCGATTTCATTGCAGAAGGAGTAGATCAAACACGTGGTTGGTTTTATACCTTACACGCCATTTCTACGTTAGTTTTTGATAAAATTGCATATAAAAATGTGGTTTCTAATGGGTTAGTATTAGACAAAAACGGACAAAAAATGTCGAAACGTTTAGGTAATGCTGTCGATCCATTTGATACGTTAGCCGAATATGGCCCTGATGCTACGCGTTGGTATATGATTTCAAATGCCAATCCGTGGGACAATTTAAAATTCGATTTAGAAGGTATTGCTGAGGTACGTAGAAAATTCTTTGGAACACTTTATAACACCTATTCTTTCTTTGTTTTATATGCTAATATTGATGGTTTTAACTACAGCGAAGCCGAAGTTCCTTTAGCAGAACGACCAGAAATTGACCGTTGGATTTTATCGGAATTACATACGCTTATTCAAATAGTTGATGCTGCTTATGCAGATTACGAACCTACTCGTGCGACAAGAGCTATTTCTGATTTTGTGCAAGAGAATTTAAGTAATTGGTACGTGCGTTTATGCCGTCGAAGATTTTGGAAAGGCGACTATGCTCAAGACAAAATTGCCGCCTATCAGACGCTTTATACCTGCTTAGAAACGGTTGCAAAATTAGCCGCGCCGGTTGCACCGTTCTTTATGGACAGACTGTATAAAGACCTGAATGCCAATACTAATAAGGAAAATTTTGAAAGTATACACTTATCTGTTTTCCCAGTTTCGGTTGAAAACTTTGTTGATAAATCATTAGAAAGTAGAATGCAGAAAGCACAAACGATTTCTTCGTTGGTTTTATCACTTCGTAAGAAAGAAATGATAAAAGTACGTCAGCCGTTACAAAGAGTAATGATTCCAGTGCTTGACGCTACTTTTAAAGCAGAAATTTTAGCTATTGAAGACTTAATTAAAGCTGAAGTTAATGTAAAAGAAATAGAATTATTAGAAGACGCATCAGGGGTATTAATTAAACAAATTAAACCGAATTTTAAAGCATTAGGACCTCGTTTTGGTAAAGATATGGGCTTGATTGCCAAAGAGATACAGTCATTTACGCAAGATCAAATTAATGAATTAGATAAAACAGGCGAATTAACAATTTCTACTTCTGAAAAAAGTATTACTTTAACAGTCGAAGATGTGGAGATTTCTTCTCAAGATATTCCGGGTTGGTTAGTAGCCAATTCAAACGGAATTACAGTAGCTTTAGACATTACAATTTCTGAAGAATTACGTAAGGAAGGAATAGCGAGAGAGTTAGTCAACAGAATTCAAAATATTCGTAAAGATTCTGGTTTTGAAGTTACAGATAAAATTAAAGTTCAAATTCTAAAAAATGATAGTATTGAACAAGCGGTACTCGCAAATGAATCGTACATCAAATCAGAAACACTAACAAATGAACTAATTTTTGTATCAGAAATAAATAATGGTACGGAAATTGAGTTTGATGAGTTAAAAACAATACTATTAATTTCAAAATAATAAAACCTTTTGGGGCTATTTGATTGAAATAATAAATTTTAAAAAAATGTCAATTATGATAGATCAACAAATAAGATTCTCAGACGCAGAATTACAAGAATTCAAGGAATTAATTAATTTAAAGTTAGACAAAGCTAAAAACGACTTAGAATTAATTAAAAGTGCGTATTTAAACGATTCTAATAACGGAACGGAAGATACTTCTCCAACATTCAAAGCGTTTGAAGAAGGTAGTGAAACGATGAGTAAAGAAGCGAATTCGCAATTGGCTATTCGTCAAGAAAAATTTATTCG
>NZ_JBIKJI010000155.1:0-4736 GCF_044361065.1 Flavobacterium sp. | reverse complement strand
CGATTATATGGCAAATATTATTCAAGCACAATTATTGTTTTTAGAAAGTGTAGATGCTTCTAAAGACATTCAAATTTATATCAATTCGCCAGGTGGAAGTGTATATGCAGGTTTAGGTATTTATGATACTATGCAATACATTAAACCTGATGTAGCGACAATTTGTACTGGAATGGCAGCATCAATGGGTGCCGTTTTATTATGTGCAGGTGCTGAAGGAAAACGTTCGGCATTACCACATTCTCGTGTAATGATTCACCAACCATCTGGAGGTGCTTCTGGTGTGGCTACCGATATGGAAATTAACTTAAGAGAAATGTTGAAATTGAAAGATGAATTGTATCAAATTATTTCATCACACTCGAAACAACCAATTGAAAAAGTATTTAAAGATAGCGAACGCGACTATTGGATGATTGCAGACGAAGCAAAAGAATACGGAATGATTGATGAAGTATTGAGAAGATAATGAATAGGTATGAGGTTAAGGGTAAAAGGTTAAGGGAATAAGGATTTGAGTAATGGGTATAAATATTTTGAAAGTTGTTACCCAACACCCAACACCTAACACCTAACACCTAACACCCAACACCCAACACCCAACACCCAACACCCAACACCCAAAATAATGGCAAAAGAAGTATTAGAATGTTCGTTTTGTGGTAGAAAAAAGCCAGAAACAAGTTTATTAATCGCAGGTATTGATTCGCATATTTGCGAAAAATGTATAGAGCAAGCACACGGAATAGTATTAGAAGAGCTAAAAGGAACAACAGATTCTGAAGCTTTTGGCGATTTAATATTGCGTAAACCAAAAGAAATAAATGCCTTTTTAAACGAATATGTAATTGGGCAAGAACAAACCAAAAAAGTATTAAGCGTTGCTGTATATAATCACTACAAAAGATTGTCTCAAAAAGTTACTGACGACGATGTAGAAATTGAAAAGAGTAACATTTTAATTGTTGGACAAACCGGAACAGGAAAAACATTAGTAGCAAAAACCATTGCAAAAATGTTAAACGTGCCTTTAGCGATTGTAGATGCCACTATTTTAACCGAAGCAGGTTATGTAGGTGAGGATGTAGAAAGTATCTTAACCCGTTTGCTTCAAGCTGCTGATTACGATGTAGCTAAAGCCGAAAGAGGTATTGTTTTTATTGACGAAATTGATAAAATTGCTCGTAAAAGCGACAATCCTTCAATCACAAGAGATGTTTCTGGAGAAGGTGTACAACAAGCATTGCTAAAACTACTGGAAGGCTCTATTGTAAATGTGCCACCAAAAGGCGGTAGAAAACATCCCGATCAAAAGTTTGTTGAGGTGAATACTCAGAACATTTTATTTATTGCAGGTGGTGCTTTTGATGGTGTGGAACGCATCATTTCAAAACGGTTGAACCGTCAAGCGATGGGATTTAGTGCGTCTAAAGAATTAGATAAAGTAGATGCCGATAATTTATTGCAATATATTATTCCTCGTGATGTAAAAGAATTTGGACTAATTCCTGAAATAATTGGGCGTATGCCGGTTTTATCGCATATGGATCCATTGGATGCTAAAACGTTACGTGCTATTTTAACTGAGCCAAAAAACGCTTTAATTAAGCAATATCAAAAATTATTTGAAATTGATGAAGTGGCTTTTACCATAGATGATGATGCTTTAGATTTCATTGTGGAAAAAGCGTTGGAATATAAATTAGGCGCTCGTGGTTTACGTAGTTTATGTGAAGCCATTTTAACCGATGCAATGTACGAATTACCAAGCTCGGAAGACAAAGTATTACAAGTAACTAAAACGTATGCTGAAAATACATTAAGCAAAAATTTATTGAAACGTTTGGAAATCGCTTCATAAATTTCAAGCTCAGTAAAAACAAAAATAAAGCTCAAAAATGTATGTTTTTGAGCTTTATTTGTTAATTAAATGAGTTTAATAATTAATTTTTTTCTTCCTGCAAGATTTCAAAATCCTTGTAGGTGTGCATTTAAAATAACTATAAGGTCAATATATACCTTGCAGGAAAATAAACTAATTTTTAATAACAGTATACCCTTTATCTAAATCGTTAACTTTTACCAAATACGTTCCTTGAGTTAGTTTTTCAATATTTATTGTGCCTTCTAAAGCATTTATTTTTTCTTCTTGAACTAGTTGCCCTAAAGAATTATAAATGGAAATTTTTTCAACCATTTCTGTAGATTTAAATTGCATAACATCATTTGCTGGATTTGGGTAAATTAATATTTGATCTTTGTTAAATATATTTGTAGATAAATTATCTTGGCTAAATTTAATACCCATTATATCACTCGGAGGATTAGGATATCCTGGATTATGATATCCAATAATGTCTCCATCAGGTGAATTTGATGCACCAGTTAATGCAAAGCCACTATCAGTTGTCTGTATTATTGAATTTGCTTCATCAGTTCCTGAACCACCAAATGATTTCTGCCACAAAATAGTTCCTGTTTGATTTATCTTTACTATCCAAGCATCCGATTTATTATTTCCGTTATTAAATGTAATATCGCCATTATTTGAAAATATTCTTGAAGAAAAAACATAATTCCCATCTGAAGATTTAATAATGTCACAAATAAAATCATCACTTGTTCCCCCATAAGTTTTTTGCCACTGAATGTCGCCAATAGAATTTGTTTTAACAATCCAATTATCATTACCCCCATGATTATTACTTACATCTAGGTTATTTGAATTTGTAGTTCCTGTTATGAGGAAACCCCCATCCGTTGTATTTAATAATTTAGCGCCTGTCTCATCTCCAGTCCCACCGTAGCATTTTGCCCACATATATTCACCTAACGAATTTACTTTTATAACCAGCATATCTCTACCCCCTTTAGGAACAACAACAACTGGGGGAAATGCACCCGATGCATTTGTTACATATCCATTTATTAAATATCCTCCGTCAGGACATTGTATAACATCAGTTGCATTGTCAACGTTTGGAGTTCCATAAATTTTAGTCCATACTAAATTAGCATTTGAGTCAAGTTTAATTATGCAATAATCATTTCCTGCAGTTTCTGGTCCGTTAGCTGTTCCTGTAATTATGTAACCTCCATCATTGGTTTTTTTTATATTATTTCCATAAAGTTCATTGTTAAATGGTGACGTACACATTTTTTGCCATAAAATGACCCCACTTGAACTTATTTTTGCTAGACATATTTTATTTGTTGTAGCAGAATAGGAGGAACTACCCCAATTTGTAGCATTCGTTGTCCCCATAACAATATAGGAGCCGTCACTTGTAGCTACCATAGAAGTTAAAACACTTGCAAGAGAGTTAACATTATTAAGTCCGTTTACATAGGTTTGCCATATGATATTTCCAGAAGCTCCTATTTTAAATATTCGAAACCCATTTCCATTGCCTCCAACTATATCTCCATTTTCTCCATTTGGCACGGAATTAGGCGCATAATAGCCAGTTGTACATCCAAGAATGTATCCTCCATCACTAGTTTGTAAAATACTGCTTCCAAAATCATTTCCTTGAGGAGAACCTATACATTTTGATAATTGAATTGAAGGTGCTTGTCCATTCATTTTAATGGTCAAAGATAATATTAAAATAAATAATATTTTTTTCATATTTTTTTATTTATTATTTTTCCTACTCATATGGCTTTTCAGTTCCGCCCCGTTTTTTTATGTTGTGTCTGGTCTCAACTATTACTTTAAACAAAAATAAATATTTGTAGTACATATTCTACATTTTATTTATATTTACGCCATTAAATGACGTATATGAAACAGCTTAAAAGATTACTATTTTTAATTAAGGCGCTAAAAGCAAAGCCTTGCACAACTCACGAGTTATTGGCGCAACTTTCTGAGCAAAATAGCAATAGTTCCATTAGACAACTCCAAAGAGATTTTAAAGATATAGCGTTACTACTATCAAATAATGAAACTCTTAAGTCATTTAGAAAAGATAAATTAAAATATTTTTTTATTGATATAAGTGAAAGTGATTTTACAAGTGCAAACGAAAATAAAATATATAAAAACACAAACTTTTATGTGCAATCCAAGTCAAAGTACATTGACTTTAATTTAAATGCTATTGAAAATGCAATAAAAGAAAGTAAATCTATTGTTATTTCAGAAATTAAAAATGACGAAACGGGCGATAATAATAATTTTGAAACTAAAAATATATTTTTTCAACCCATTCAAATACTCATTCATCGAGATTCTTATTATGTAGGTGGCTATAATATTGTAAAAAAATGTATACAGATTTTTGGGATTAATCAAATAGAAAAAGTGGCCTTGTCAAACCAATGTGAAATGTTTGCAGAACGAAGCAAAATGTTTGATGATGAGTTAAATAAACGATTTGGTGTTTCTAAAAATATTAATGAACATACCTATAAAATTGTTTTAGAAGTTTCCTCAGTTTTAGCGGGGTTTATAAAAAACAATCATTGGCATGCTACTCAAAAATTTTCAAAGAAAAATGGTAACACAATAATGCATTTAGAGTGTGGTATAAACAGAGAATTGTTGGGTTGGTTGTTTCAATGGATGTATAATATTAGAGTTGTAGAACCCGATATTCTTAAATTGTATTACGAAAATACTTTAAATGAAATTCAAAATAACAACAAATCTAAAGCTACATTAGTGTATAGAAACTTATTTAATGAAAATGAAAATTAGTTTTTTAAAAACCCTACACCATAATTTTAAA
>NZ_JBIKJI010000154.1:0-4748 GCF_044361065.1 Flavobacterium sp. | reverse complement strand
AGCTATTTCTATTCTTCTTCAAGCAGATTTATTTGAATTGGAAGTCTTTTTTCGCTTCTTACCACTTCGCCATTTACGCGGCCTGGTGTCCATTTCTTTTTCATAGATGTTAAAACCCTAATGGCTTCTTTTTCTAATGCTTTATCTCCTTTACTTACCATTCGGATATCAGTCATTGAACCGTCTTTTTCTATCACAAAAATCATTTCAATAAACAATACCTCTTGATCAAAAGAATTTGGAACTTTATAGTTTTCAGCAATAAAAGTTCTGAACATATTAATTCCTCCAGGGAAACTCGCTTCTGTACCCAATATGCCTTTAAATATACTTGTACCACTTCCATTTCCTGGCGTAGTTGTTGTGATTGGAGTAGTAGAAGTGCCTAACGGATTTCCAACAGGTCCCGGATTTCCATTTTCGCTACCATTTGGATTAAATGGTGTAGAAGTATCAGGGTTTTTGGGTTCAACAATAGGTTTTACTTCTGTTCTATCCACAACAACTGGTGGAACTTTATTAGGAGTTAGATTTAATTTTGGTTTATCCGTTCCTTTAGTTTGAATTGCTTTTTCCGTTGGAACTTTAGGTGTAAATTTTACGATTGTTACAATTGGTGGCAACACATTAGGTTCTGGTTTTACAATTGGTTTTGTTTCAGGAGTTGTAAATGAAAACAATCCAATCCCAAAAGCTATAAACCCAAAAGTTAACAACATTGCTTTTATGGTAGTTGCATCGCTTTCTTTTCTTAATTGGTAAGCACCGTATGCTTTGTTTCTGTTTTCGAAAGCTATTTCAAGCCAGCTATCGTTTTGTACATTGAAGTTTGACATAATATATAGTTTTAAGGGTTACAACTTGTGTATAATTTAAACTATATGAAATAATCGTGCCAAAAAAACAGGTTTTGGACTAAAAAGATGATTTATTGTTATTTGTGGATAATAATTTCTGCTAATAATTTTTTAGCACGAAGTAGTTTTATTTTGATATTGTTAAGCGGTTCATTCAATTGTTCTGCCATATCTTGATAGCTCATTTCTTGAAAGTAACGCAATTGAATAACTTCCTGATAGGCAGGTTTTAATTGTTTAATTTGTTGTAATAATTGCGATAAGTTTTGTTCGGTAATTAATTTATCTTCAATAGTTGGTGTGCTGTCTAAAACCTGATTGGCTAAGCCATCTTCTTCATCTGTTATTTCTAAAAACAAAGTAGATTTTTTTTTGCGAAGCATATCAATATGGGCGTTTTTAGCAATGGCAATTAACCAAGTGTTGAAACCAAACTCAGGGTTATATGTACTTATTTTATCAAATGCTTTAGCAAAAGTTTCAATTACAATGTCTTCTGTGTCTGTTTCATTTTCGGTACGTTTTAGCATATATCCATACACTTCATTCCAATAAAAATCGAGAAGAAAAGTAAAAGCCACTTGATCGCCAAGTTTTGCTTTTTGAATGTTTTTAAGTATTTTCTCTTGTTTTACTTCCAATGTTCTGGTTTGTGTATCAAATTGGTAAACGCCACTCTGATTTGAGTTATTAGTAAAATAATTTCAAAAATTGGATACCAAACAATAATATCTTTTTCTTTTAATTTAGCTGCGCCATAACCAAAAACTATCCAGTTAAAAACGTATCTAAAACCTAAAACGCTTGATACAATAATCCAATTATATTGGAAAGATAGTAAAATTATGGCCAAAATAATGTACGATACTTGTGAAATAAAATATAATCCAAGTTGCAGCTTGTCAAAAATTTTATAATGTTTTTTGGTTGAGGTTTCTTTTCTTTTCTGATTTAACCATTCTTTAAAAGTTGTTTTTGGTTCAGAATAAGCGAAACTTTCTGGACTATAACAAATGGTTGTATTGCTTGAATTTGCAGCTTCGTTAATGAATAAATCGTCTTCCCCAGAGCGTACTCGAATGTGATTGATAAAACCGTTTACGTTGAAAAACTCTGATTTTTTATATGCCAAATTTCTACCAATTCCCATATATGGTTTTCCGATTTTTGCCCAAGAAAAATATTGTATGGCAACAATCACAGCGTCAAAACGAATTATTTTATTTAATACAGAACCTTTAATTTTATTATATGCCCCATATCCTAAAACGATTGTTTTTTTGAATGAAAAGTGCGAGGTCATTTCTAAAATCCAGTTTTCAGATGTAATGCGACAATCTGCATCTGTAAACAATAAATATTCGTTTTTTGCAGCTTTAATTCCTAAGGTTAATGCAAATTTTTTGTTTCCCCAAAAGGCTTCATTGTTTTTAACTTTGACTAATTTAACAAAAGAATATTGCTTTTCGTATGCTTCAAATAAGTCTAATGTTTCGTCGTTAGACGCATCGTCAATAAGTACTAATTCGTAATTTGGATAATTTTGAGTAACTAAAACAGGAAGTTGTGTGACTAAGTTTTCATATTCGTTTTTTGCCCAAACAATTACAGAAACAGGTACGCTTTTTGGAGTTTCTTTCTTAGGTTTCACAAATGAAAATCGACTAAAAACAAACGATTGATAAACGAATTGAACGGCGAAAAAAACTAAAAATGCAATAAAAAGTATAAATAATGTTGTTTCCATATTCTTTTTAAAAGTTGTGCAAATTTAGGCTTATTTGTTTACAATTTCAAGTTTAATTTTTATAAGTAATTCGTTATTCGTAAATCCAAAATCGTAATTCGTAAATTAAATCACATTTACTTCTGCCTCAATACGAATCCCGTATTTTTCAAAAATAGTTTTTTGGATATTTTGCGCAACGTTCCAAATTTCATTTCCTGTTGCGTTTCCGTAATTCACTAAAACTAAAGCTTGTTTGGTATGAATTCCAGCATCTCCGAAACGCTTCCCTTTAAAATCAGCTTGCTCAATAAGCCAACCCGCAGGCACTTTTACAAGTGTTTCTGAAACTGGATAATGTGGCATATCAGGATAATTTGCTTTAGCTTTTTCGTAAACTTCAATAGGAACAATCGGGTTTTTAAAGAAACTTCCGCTGTTACCTAACTCTGTCGGATTGGGTAATTTACTTTCACGAATGGCAATTACGGCTTTACTTACCTCTTGAATGGTTGGGTTTTTGATGCCCATATTTTCTAATTCAACATCAATTGCTCCATATGATGTATTTAGTTTGTGATTCTTTTTTGTAAGTTTAAAAACAACCGATACAATCACATATTGATTTTTTAAATCAGCTTTAAAAACACTTTCTCGATAGCCAAATTTACAAGCAGCTTTGTCAAAAGTGGTAATTTCTTGTGTATCAATTTTCATAGCTTCACAAGAAACAAATGTGTCTTTAATTTCCACACCATATGCACCAATATTCTGAATTGGAGTGGCGCCAACATTGCCAGGAATTAAAGATAAATTTTCAATCCCGCCATAATTATGTTTGATACAATATTGTACAAATTCGTGCCAAACTTCCCCGGCATTACCTTTTACCCAAACAAAATCGTCATTTTCATCAACAACTTCAATGCCTTTGTTATTAATGTGTAACACGAATGCATCGATATTTTGAGTTAAAAGCATATTGCTTCCACCACCTAAAATAAAGAGTTTTTTTTCTTGATTTTCTTTTAAAACGCGTGCCAAATCCGAAATAGAATTCACTTCGCAAAATTCTGATGCAAAAGCTTCAATACCAAAAGTGTTGTATTTTTTTAACGATTGTTGTTGTACGATATTCATATTTTTTTATTTTTTAACACATAGATTTTGATTTTGCTATGTGTATTAATAGTAGCTTCGCTAAACATAGAAATCATAGAGAATTCTAAAAACAAACTATGTGCCTATGTGTTTAATTATAACGCTTTTCTCAACTCTTCTTCGCTAACGAATTCATTTTTAAAGAACGTTGGTTTTCCGTTTTTAACTACAATTACAACAGGTAAACCTTGGTAGCCTAATGCGTTAAACAATGATTTGTTTTTATCAGCATCAATTCTGTGGATAATTACTTTATCCGTCATTTCTTTACTAATTTTATCTAAATAAGGCCCCATTTTTTTACAAGGTCCACACCATTCTGCATAAAAATCAATTACAACCGTTTTGTCTGAAATCATTAGTTTGTTGTAGTCATCTTGTGTCATACCAGACCAAACGCCATTAGTTTTTGGGTTTGCTTTTTCCCAAGCCATATAACCGCCATCTAATTCGATAATATTTTTAAAGCCCAATTCTACTAAATGATTAGCTGCTTTTTTACTTCTTCCGCCACTCAAGCAATATACAAAAACAGGTTTTGATTTGTCTAAATTTGCGACTTGTGTATCAAAATCTGAGCCGTTCCAATCTGCATTTTTAGCATCTGCAATTTTTCCATTAGCATATTCGCCAGGCGTTCTAACATCTAAAATTTGTGCATCATCCGTTTTTGTAATAGTCGCTTTAAATTCTGCTGCATCAACACTTTTAAAGTTTTGACTATTTGTACAGCTAATTGATAGTGTAATAATTGCTGTTGCGATAATTGATTTTAAGTTTTTCATTTTTATTAATTGTTACGCAAAGATTCACGAAGAAATCGCAAAGTTTCGCAGAGTTATTTTTTATCCTATAAATTGTCTAAATATCTGAATATCTATAATCTGAAAATTTAAATATTAAATATTTTATAGCTTTTATGTGTCTGTTTTATAATGTTTTCGGTTCTTTCGGGATGTGTGTCGGAAATAAAAATTTGTCCAAATACATCATTGTTTACCATA
>NZ_JBIKJI010000153.1:0-4769 GCF_044361065.1 Flavobacterium sp. | reverse complement strand
AGGCGTATTTACCTCGCGTGATATTCCTTTACATAGATTGTTTTCGCAATGGCAAGGAAAAAAAACGGGATTTACAAAAGGTAGAGATAGAAGTTTTCATTTCGGAACTCAAGAATATAAAATTATCGGAATGATTTCGCATTTGGGTCCACAATTAGGTGTGGCTGATGGAATTGCTTTGGCGAATAAATTAAAACAGAATGGTAAAGTAACTGCTGTTTTTACTGGTGAAGGCGCTACTTCTGAAGGTGATTTTCACGAAGCGTTAAATATTGCCGCGGTATGGGACTTACCTGTGTTATTTGTTATTGAAAATAATGGTTATGGACTTTCAACGCCAACCAATGAGCAATACCGTTGTGAAAACTTAGCTGATAAAGGCGTAGGGTATGGTATGGAAAGTTTTGTTATTGATGGGAATAATATTTTAGACGTATATACTAAAATTTCAGAATTAAAAGCTTCAATGATTGCTAATCCTCGTCCTGTTTTGTTAGAGTTTAAAACCTTCAGAATGCGTGGACACGAAGAGGCGAGTGGTACTAAATATGTACCTCAAGAATTAATGGATATATGGGCTGAAAAAGACCCAATCGAAAATTATAGAAAATATTTAATAGCCACTGATGTGTTATCTGAAAATGAGGATAATCAAATTCGTGAAGCAATTAAAGCTGAAATAGATGAACATTGGGCGATTACTCAAACTGCAGAAGAAGTAGTGGCTAATTTAGAAGAAGAGTTGAACGATGTTTATGCACCTTATATTCATCAAGAAATCAACCCCTCGGAAGTAACCGAAAACATTCGATTTATTGATGCCATTTCACAATCGTTACGACAATCGATGCAACGTTATCCGGATTTAATAATTATGGGTCAAGATGTTGCAGAATATGGTGGCGCGTTTAAAATTACAGATGGTTTTGTGGCTGAATTTGGTAAAGAACGTGTGCGAAATACACCTATTTGCGAAAGTGCAGTAGTCTCAACCGGAATGGGATTATCCATAAACGGATGCAAAGCTATTGTAGAAATGCAATTTGCTGATTTCGTTTCAACGGGTTTCAATCCGATTGTCAATTTATTAGCCAAACAACATTACCGTTGGAATGAAAAAGCGGATGTAGTGGTACGAATGCCTTGCGGTGGGGGCACACAAGCAGGTCCTTTTCATTCGCAAACCAATGAAGCTTGGTTTACCAAAACACCAGGTTTGAAAGTGATATATCCAGCTTTTCCGTATGATGTAAAAGGGCTTTTAAATACCGCAATTAATGATCCAAATCCGGTTTTGTTTTTTGAACACAAACAATTGTATAGAAGTATTCATCAAGACGTTCCAACAGATTATTACACCATTCCTTTAGGAAAAGCGGCTTTACTTAAGGAAGGAAATGATATTACTGTAATTTCTTTTGGTGCAGGTGTGCATTGGGCGTTAGAAACCTTAGCTAAGAACCCAGAAGTTGCTGCAGATGTTATAGATTTACGAACCTTGCAACCTTTAGATTTAGATACTATTTATACTTCGGTTAAGAAAACTGGAAAATGTATTATATTGCAAGAAGATACCTTATTTGGTGGAATTTCAAGTGATATTTCAGCTTTAATAATGGAGAACTGTTTCGAATCTTTAGACGCACCTGTAAGACGTGTAGGAAGTTTAGAAACCCCAAGTCCGTTTGTGAAGGCTATTGAAGATCAATATTTACCAAAAACTCGTTTTGAAATAGCTTTAAAAGAAGTTTTAGCATTTTAATAAAATATAGTACATTTGAAAAATGTAAAAGCGTACTTGTTACGCTTTTTTTATGCTTTATATAATTATTTCTACTATTTATTAGTGGAAATGAAAAAATAATATAAAAAAAACACGAATTCTATTTTATTATATTGCTAATTTAGTATATTTATGCAAAATTTATATATATGGAGATTTTAGCCTGTCCAAAATGTCAAAATAATCAGATCGTAAAGAGCGGAATTGTTAAAAACAGACAACGTTATTTGTGTAAACCGTGTAATTATTTTTTCAGCGTCAATAAATTAGGTAAAAAAATTGACGATTATTACGTTACGAAAGCCTTACAATTATACCTCGAAGGATTAAGTTTTAGAGAGATCGAACGCATTATCGGTGTGTCTCACGTTTCAATTAGCAATTGGGTTAAAGAATTTAAAATAAAAAAACCTGAAAATTCTAATTACCATCCTACTTATAAAATTTTTAATCATTTAGAATTGGTAGAATTTCTTAAAAACAAAGAAATCTTATCCGGTGCTGGAATGATAATTACCGAACTTGGTGATAAGTTTATGCTAATTAAATGGGAACGTTTTAAAGATTAACTATACTGCTTTACAATTATATATATTAAAATTTTTTTGTTTTAGTATTTTTTAGAATTTGGCACCACTAATCAAATACTAACTATATTAAATTATGAAAAAAATTTTATTAACAGCCGCGCTTCTCATCACGGCTTTATCGTTTGGTCAAGGATCAACTGATTATGGTGGAGGTATAAAGTTTAATCTTAATCCAGAGGGAACTAAGTATATGCGATTTATTACTTGGAATCAAGTCTGGATGCGTGCTTCACAAATGAATCCTGGAACGATGATTGGGGATCAAGGTGTCTCTACTCAAGAAGACATAGGTTTACGAAGATTACGTATACTTGCTTATACTCAAATATCTCCTCGTTATATGATTGTAACACATGTGGGTATAAATAACCAAACATTTATTAATGGTGGTGCTTCAGGATCTGCTGGTACAGGTGGATATGGAGCTGGTAAAAAACCTGGCTTGTTTTTTCATGATGCATGGAATGAATATGCTGTTGTACTTCCTAAAGAAGGAAAACCATTTAGTTTATCATTAGGAGGTGGATTACACTATTATATGGGTTTATCAAGAATGACAATGTCATCAACCTTAAATTACTTAACTATAGATGCACCAATATTCAATTGGCCTTTGATAGAAAATTCAGATCAATTTGCAAGACAAATTGGTGTTTTTGCTAAAGGTAAATACAATAAATTTGAATACAGATTTAGTTTAAACAAGCCTTTTGCTACAAATCAAACTGTTGCTAATGTTACTCAAGCTGAAAATGCTATCGCTGTAGATAACAATAATAATGCAAAATGGTCTAAAGCAGGATATGTTGAATATCAGGTATTTGATAAAGAGTCGAATTTTCTTCCTTTCAAGGTTGGATCGTATCTTGGGACTAAAAAAATGTTAAACTTTGGTGCAGGTTTTTACACTACGCCTAGTGGTACAAAAACTTCAGTAAATGGAATTACAGATAGACATACTATAGGTTTATTTGCAGGAGATGTATTCGTTGATTTACCAGTTGGTCAGAAAGACAAGAAGATGGCTGTAACGGCTTATAGTGTTTATTATGATTACAATTTTGGACCTAATTATTTAAGAAATATTGGAATTATGAATGAAGGAGTTGCAGATGCAAGCTTTACAGGTAGTAGAAGTTTGGCTGGTCCTGGAAATCTTCAACCAATGGTAGGAACCGGAAATATTTGGTACACTCAAGCAGGCTTTTTATTACCTAATAAATCAGACAAACCAAAGGTTAGAATTCAACCTTTTGCAGCTTACACTTACAAGAATTTTGAAGCTTTAGGTAAAGCAAGTAACCAATTTGATTTTGGTACCAACTTATTTTTAGATGGTCATCATGCAAAATTAACAGCTCAATATTCTAACAGACCTGTTTACATTACTAAAGACAATATTGATTCGTATAAAGGAGAATTTTTATTACAACTACAGATATATTTATAAAATTTAAAATTATTAAAACATGAGCGATAAAAAGACAACTGGAATTTGGAAAGTGATTTCCGCTTCCTCAATGGGTACAATGATTGAATGGTACGATTTCTATATCTTTGGAAGTTTAGCTACATTACTTTCTACAAAATTTTTCCCACCAGATAATCCAACAGCGGCATTCTTATCTACGTTAGCAACATTTGCTGCAGGATTTGTGGTGCGTCCATTCGGAGCGTTATTTTTTGGAAGATTAGGTGATTTAATTGGACGTAAATATACTTTTATGGTAACACTTTTATTAATGGGTGGTGCTACTTTTTTAATTGGTTGTGTGCCTTCTTATGAAACAATCGGATTTTTTGCACCTTTATTAGTTCTTGTTTTAAGATTATTACAAGGATTGGCTTTAGGTGGAGAATATGGTGGTGCTGCCACTTATGTTGCAGAGCATTCGCCAACAGACCGTAGAGGTTTCTTTACATCTTGGATTCAAACTACAGCTACATTAGGATTATTTATATCTTTAATTGTAATTTACATCACAAGACACTCTTTATCTAAAGAAGACTTTGTTGATTGGGGTTGGAGAATTCCGTTTTGGGTTTCTATCTTAATGATATTGATTTCTTACGTGATTAGAAAAAACATGCATGAATCTCCAGTATTTACTAAAGTAAAAGAAGAAGGTAAGGTATCTACAAATCCATTAAAAGAAAGTTTTGGAAATAAATTAAACTTCAAATTTGTATTGTTAGCTTTATTTGGAGCAACAATGGGACAAGGTGTGGTTTGGTACACAGGTCAGTTTTACGCCATGAGTTTCATTGAAAAAACAATGAGTATTGATAAAGATATTGCCGATAACATTATGTTGGTTTCATTAGCATTAGGAACACCTTTCTTTGTATTATTTGGATGGTTATCTGATAAAATGAGTAGAAAATGGATTATGATG
>NZ_JBIKJI010000029.1:0-18080 GCF_044361065.1 Flavobacterium sp. | reverse complement strand
GTGTAAATTTAGGCGCATTAATTGGCGGTTACATTTGTATAGCTGTTGCTGAAGGTTCCTTATGGCAATCGATTGTTCCAGAGCATTTAAGATGGAATGTAGGTTTTGGTTTTGCAGCATTAGTGATGATTATAAGTTTATTGACGTTCACAAAAACACAAAAAAGTATAGCAAGTATAGGACTTTCACCATTAGCGCATCTTGAGGTTTCAAGAAAAAGATTATTGGAAAACATAACTTATTTAGGTTCGATTTTAGTAATTCCAATAGTTATTATAATGGTTGGCAATACCGTTTATACGGATTATTTTATGTATGCGATTGGACCTATTTCTATTTTATATTTACTGTACGAAATGAGAAATTTCTCTTTAGTGGAAAATAAAAAATTAATTGCCGCTTTAGTATTTATCCTTTTTTCAATTGTCTTCTGGGCTTTTTTCGAACAAAGTGGTGGCTCCTTAAGTTTATTTGCTGCAAACAATTTAAATAATACTGTAGCTGGTGTAGAATTAAGTCCAAATGGGGTGAATAATTCTGCAAATTCCTTCTTTGTAATTGCTTTTGCTGCATTAGTAGGATTAGTTTGGTTGTGGTTATCAAAAAGAAAAATAGAACCTAATACCATTATTAAATTCGGATTAGCCTTTTTATTTTTAGCAGGTGGTTTCTGGATATTCTACTATACTAAGTTTTTCGCAGATGCTTCTGGTAGAACATCTTTAGATTTATTCACATTTGGTTGGTTCATAATCACGTTTGGTGAATTATGCTTATCACCAATTGGTATGAGTGCTATGACGAAGTTATCTCCACAAAAAACACAGGCTGTAATTATGGGAATGTGGTTTTTAGCGAGTGCTTATGGACAGTATTTTGCAGGAATTTTAGGTGCTAATATTGCAAAGGCCTCAAAAAATGCTACAAATTTAGAAAAACTAAATACCTATGCAGACGGGTATTACCAACTTGCCATTTACGCATTAATTGCCGGTTTGGTTTTGATTTTAATTTCGCCTTTAATAAAAAAATTAATGCAAGATGTAAAGTAACTTGCTTTTTTAGGCATACAATTTTTATATATTTGTAAAATAATAATAAGATAGTAATTATGAAAAAAATAATTTTAATATTCACTTTTTTAATTAGTGGATTTATTGCTCAAAGTCAAGAATTAAAGTGGTACACAGACGTATCTATTGCTACCGATTTATCTATTAAAGAAAACAAGCCAATGTTTTTGTTTTTTACAGGATCAGATTGGTGTGGCTGGTGTATTCGTTTACAAAAAGAAGTATTTAAAACGCCCGAATTTGTAAAATGGGCAACTGATAATGTTATTTTGGTAGAATTAGATTTTCCAAGAAAAAATGAACAAACAGATGCTGTGAAAATGCAAAATGCACAATTACAACAACAATTACAAGTTAGAGGCTATCCAACAGTTTGGTTTGTAAACGCGACCAAAACAGCCGATGCAAAAGTAAATTTAAATGCACTTGGAAGTACAGGATATGTTGCTGGTGGCCCACAAGTTTGGCTTGAAGGTGCAAATAAAATTATCAAAAAGTAAAAATTCATTTCAATCTATAAAATCCCTTTTCAGCTGTGGCGTGAAAAGGGATTTTTTCTTGCTCACAAGTGGCTTTCCAGAGTTGAATGTAACTTTTATAATTAGAACCATCGGCTATTATTTGTTCTGGTTTAATGGTTGAAATTAATCGTTTCAAATTAATTTTTGGCGATTGTGTTAATACCACAATTTCTGGTTTATGTTTGGTAATATACACACCTAAACTATCAATACAAAGAATTTTTTTGTTAAAACTATATACATTTTTAATAGGTTCAATTCGATACTTTTTAACAAATTTTCCTATAGTATACGCTTCTATTGAAGATTTAGAATTAGCAAAATCATCGGTATAAAATACAGATTCGTTATTTTTTGTATCAACAAACAGCGTGTGTTTCATACTATTAAAAACGACAAATTCATTATTATTTTGTTCGTTAGAATTCAGTAAAAAATAGCCCAACTGAAATATAATTATAGAAACTAATATAGCCTTAAAATTTTTACTTTTCGGGAAGTATACAAAATATACTATCGTACCAATAAGCAAATATAAAAGCAAAACTAACACTTCGTGAAAAGCTATGTTTTTGATAATAAAAACATCGAATTTTACGATCCAAGCTGTAAAAGCATTCATTAATTCAATTAAAAAATTGACTAAAACACTCAAATAAACCGCTACTTTCGGCAACAAAAAATTGAAAGGAATCAATGCTAATCCTAAAATTAAAATAAGGCTTGAAAGCGGAATCGCAATTAAATTAGCCAATAAAAACAATAAAGGAAATTGGCCGAAATAATATAATATTAGAGGTAAAACACCAATTTGAGCAACTAACGAAATAAGCAGTAATTCTTTGGTTTTTAAAATAATTAAATTTTTAGAATAACTGTATTTTCTAACTAAAGGCTGAAAAATAACAATACTTAAAACAGCAGCAAAACTCAATTGAAATCCAACATCAAAAAGATAATTCGGATTAAATACTAACAACAGTAAAGCGGAAACAGCTAAAGAATTATAAATATTAGATTGGCGGTTTATCATTTTGGCGAAAGCTAATACAGAAAACATAACCGCAGCGCGTACAATTGAAGCAGAAAATCCAGCTAAAATAGCATAAAACCACAAGATACATAACGAAATAAGAAAGATGTATAGTTTTCCTTTTTGGAATCGAAGCAATGGTTTAGTAAGCCAAAGTACAATTCCGTAAATTAAGGCAATATGTAATCCTGAAATGGCTAAAATATGAATAATTCCTGCTTGTGTATAATTCGTGCTAATTTCTTTTGATAATTCGGTTTTTTCACCAAAAAGCAATGCCATTAATAGATTGTAATTGTCTTTTTTAAAGCTTTTTACATCATAACTTTTTAATAATTTTGACTTAATTAAATTGATATAATAATAAAAATTTGTGTCTGTTGAAACTTTAATTGTATTTGTCTCTTTGATTTTAATTTCATAAAAAACATTCTGATTATTTAAATATTTAGAATAATCAAACTGATTTGGATTTAAAGGGTTTTGAAGGGTTTTAGGTGTTTCAAAAACCTTTATTTTGTTTCCAACCTCTATTTCTGTTTTCTCTTTTTTTGGCACATAAAGTAGTATTTTACCAATACAATTTTGCCCATTAATATGCGTAGCTTTTAAAATAAATTTATCATAATACGTTGTTGATTTTAACTTTTCGGTCACCAATCCTTGTATAAGGTTTCTTTCTAAAATTGAATTTGAAAAATGCGATTTATAATTTATTTGAGTGTTAAAATAATTAGACAAAATGCCTAAATTTAAACACAAAAGCACTACTACACTTTCAAAAAACAAGGTGTTTAATTTCTTTTTTATGACATAAAAATAAACCGCTAAAAAACAAAAGGTATTGAATGTCAATCCTAATAAAATAGAAAGCAAGGCAAATTGAAAGTAATATTGAATTACAATTCCAATACTAAAGCCACCAAGTATGGGAACAATTGGGAATTTAATAAATGTCATTAGTTAGTAGGTTTGTTTACAATAGAAAAATAATTTGGGATTATTTTTCAGTAAAAAATGTAGAAATAGTTTGTTGTAATTATTCCAAAATTCTATTTACTCCAACAAAAGTTCTTGCATAATAGCTTTCTGAAGTAGAAGAATACACTACCCCACTACTTGTTGAGGAATGAATGAATTTAATTATACCGTCAGAGTTTTCTGTAACTATTCCAACGTGACTAATGTAGCTGCCATTGGTTTTAAAAAAAATTAAATCGCCAGGTTTAGCGTCTTTTTTTAATATACGTTTTCCAATTTGAGCCATTTCTGCCGAATTTCTTGGCAATGCAATATCAAATTGATTTAGTGTATACGTTACAAAACCCGAACAATCAAAACCTGCTGGCGTAGAACCACCCCCTCTGTATGGCGAGCCTAAACTTTCTGCAGCAACATTAAGAATTTGTTGCTTTATATAATCTGAAACCTCAAATGTTGGTGTAAAATCTTGTGGCGTTTCTTCTTCCACAACTACTTTTATTTTGGATTGTTCTATACTATCTTGTGCCGCTTTTTGTTTCGCTTTTTCAATCGCTTTTATTTCTTTTTTTGTTGGTTTAGACGGTTTTTCTAATCCTGTTTTTTCTGTAAAAGAATAACTTCCTGTTTTTTGAGCCACTTGTTTGGAAGTAACAATTGTAGGCCTTTGCAAGGATTTACAACTATATAAAAAAATAGTGAGTAGGAAAATATAAATTGATTTTTTCATTATTTTGGGGTTTTATGAAGTATAAATTTACAAATTAATTTTTAATAGAAGAAATTATACCATTCGCGGTTTTTTCACTTGCGCCTTTTCCTCCTAATTTTTGTTCTAAAATTTCGTATTCATTTTGAATGGTTTCTCTGGATTTTCCAGATAAAATTTTGTGCAATTCGATTTCTAAATTAGTGGTATTTAGCTCATTTTGAATTAATTCTTTCACCACTTCTTTGTCCATTATTAAATTAACTAAAGAAATAAACTTTAGTGTAATAATTCGTTTTGCAATTTCATAAGAAATTTTATTGGCCTTGTAACATACTATTTGCGGTACTTTAAATAATGCTGTTTCTAAAGTGGCTGTTCCCGAGGTTACTAAAGCCGCGTGAGAAACACTCAATAAATCGTACGTTTTGTTACTTACAAATTTTACGTTTTCTGTAGTCAAAAATATTTTGTAAAATTGATATTCTTGACTTGGTGCACCAGCAATTACAAATTGATAATCAGGGAATTTAGCTACAACCGAAAGCATAATGGAAAGCATTTTTTCAATTTCTTGTTTTCTACTTCCGGGTAACAAAGCAATAATAGGTTGATTCGTTAAATTATTTTCTTTTGTAAATTGTTCAAAATTGGTTTGCTTTCTATCTGAAATGGCATCAATTAACGGATGGCCTACAAATTCAACTGGAAAATTATGTTTTTTCTCGTAAAAATCTTTTTCGAAAGGCAAAATCACATACATTTTATCGATATCACGCTTGATGTCTTTGATGCGATTTTCTTTCCAAGCCCATATTTGAGGAGAAATATAATACTGATTTTGAATGCCTAATTTCTTAGCCCATTTCGCAATTCGCATATTAAATCCTGGGTAATCTATATAAATTATTGTGTCGGGCTGAAAGGATAAAATATCTTTTTTACAAACAGAAATATTACCTAAAATCGTTCGCAAATTCATAATCACTTCGGCAAAACCCATAAATGCTAATTCGCGATAATGTTTTACTAAAGTGCCACCCACATTTTGCATTAAATCGCCACCCCAAAAACGTATTTCTGCAGTTGGATCTTTTGCTAAAATGGCTTTCATTAAGTTGGAACCGTGTAAATCACCAGATGCTTCCCCCGCTATTATGTAATATTTCATTTTGATCAATTAATTGGCTAAGATAAAATATTTCTATTCTTTAGTGAAATTAAATTTTTGGCCACCTTGCTTTAAAATGAAACTTGTACTTGAAGTAAATTCCATTTCAATTCCGGCAGCAGCAAAAACAAAAACATCATCTCTTGAAAAAGTTAATGGAAAACTTGGTTGACCTGTAGCTTGAGCTAATAAATTTCCTTCTTTTTCAAAAACTGTAATTTTTAAAGGAATATCTTTTGAGGCAAAAGTTCCAGAGTACTTTTTAATCAATTCTGTATCTAATTTTTTAAAATTTGGAAACGGATAAGGTAATTTATAATATATACTTAAAATTCCAATCATAATGTCGTTTTGACTATAATTTTCACCGTTTACAATTAAAGAAATTGACAAATCATCTTTTTCATAATAACCCATTGTCGATCCGAAACCTTCAATTTTTCCGTTATGACCATAAAATTTTCTTTCTCCAAATGGGAAACGAATTAAAGCCATTCCGTAAGTATCTTTAAGTGTTTTCATTAGTTCCAATGAAGCTGGTGTGACTAAATTACCTTTAAAAAGGGAACGAATAAATTTTGTTAAGTCTTCTGGTGTTGAAATAATTCCGCCTGAAGAAAAAGCAATATCGTTATTCCATTCGTCAATTTTATCCCAATATTCGCCATTAAATATATAGGAATAACTTTCTCTTTTAGTTACGTCTGTTTTTTCGTTGGTGTAATAGGTATTTTTTAACTCTAATTTGTCTGAAATTCTTATTTTTAAATTTTCTGCAAATGATTTTTTAGTGCTTTTTTCGATAATTAATCCTAATATAAAGTAATTAGAATTACTGTATTCGTGTTGAGAATCGGGTTCAAACATAGAAGAATAATTTTCTATTTTCTTTAGAATCAACTCTTTCGTATTTGGTTTGCCCAAAACATCTGTTAATGTAGCATCCGCATTTGCATAGTCTTTTATTCCCGTGCGTTGGTAAAGCAAATGTTCAATTGTAATTTTATCAGATTGATCAATTTTAGGAAAAAACCGATTTAATTTAGTCGTTAACACAATCTTTTTTTCTTCCACCAATTGCATAATCATTGTGGCAGTAAACGTTTTAGATATAGATCCAATTTTATATTTCGTGGCACCATTGGCACGAAGTCCTTTAGTCGCTTCATAAAAACCATAGGCTTGTTTAAAAACAACTTCGTCGCCTTGTCGAATACAAAGCGAACCCATAAATTTATCGTTTTCATATAAATAGTTTAATAAACTGTCAATTCTTGCAAAACGAATTTCTTGAGCAAATGTGCTTAATGAAAGAAATAAAAATAAAATAGAAAGTGATTTTTTCATTATGATGTAAGTTGTTATTTATTGTCAAAATTAAGGAAATTGAATGGTATACAAAAATCGAAATTTTTACGTTTATACAAATATCAGTACTTTTACCGTATGTATAAACAAATTATTTGTCTTTTATTGTTTTGTTTTGTTTCTGTTGGCTTTGGTCAAGAGAAAAACAACGCTTTCAAAAGTAAAAAATTTGCGTATACAAATAAAGAAATTCTTATTGATACTTCTGCATTAAATCCAAATTCATTTAAAATTTTCAATGTAAATCAACAAGAAATTGACACCTCTTTTTATTCATTTAATTATCAAACTAAAAAATTAATTTTTAAAAAAATATTTCAAGATTCTGTACGAGTTCAATATTATAAATTGCCAAATTTTTTAACCAAAACCTATACAATTTACGACGAAAAAAAAATTGTCCCGAATGAAAACGGACGATTACTTACTTTTTCAGAAAACACAAAAAAACAAATTCCAATTTTTAACGGTTTACAAACCAATGGAAGTATTTCTCGCGGATTTACAGTGGGAAACAATCAAAATACGGTTTTAAATTCCAATTTAGATTTACAAATTTCTGGGAAATTATCTGACGACATTACATTAAAAGCATCCATTCAAGACAGCAATATTCCACTGCAAGAAGGCGGTTATTCGCAAAAAATTGATGAATTTGATCAAATATTTATTGAACTTTCATCTAAAAACTGGAACATAAGAGCAGGTGATTTGTTTTTAGAAAATAGAAAAACAAGCTTTTTAAATTTTAACAAAAAAGTACAGGGTCTTTCCTCGCATTTTAATTGGGGTAATACCAAAAAAAACGATTTGTTTTTTGCTGCTTCATTAGTTCGAGGGCAATATGCAAAAAGTAATTTCACAGGACAAGAAGGCAATCAAGGACCTTACAAACTACGTGGAAATAATGGCGAATTATATGTGTTAATTATTTCGGGTTCAGAACGTGTTTATGTAAACGGAATTTTAAAAGAACGCGGTGAAAATAAAGATTATATTATAGATTATAACGCAGGAGAAATTATTTTTAACGCCACTTTTCCAATTACTTCCGAAATGCGTATTATAATGGAATATCAATATTCGGATAGAAATTTCACGCGGTTTTTAAGTTATGGAGGTTTTCAGCACGAAAGCGACAAGTTTAGCATTGGTGCCTATGTGTACAATGAAAATGATGTAAAAAACCAGCCATTACAACAAAGTTTATCAGAAAATCAAATACAAACTTTACAACTTGCTGGAGACGATTCAAACTTAATGAATGCCCCTTCTGCTTATGTAGATACGTATTCGGAAAATAAGATACTCTATAAAAAAGCACAAGTAAACAACACAGAAATTTTTGTTTTTTCTACGGATGCCACACAAACGTTATACCAGGTAAAATTTACTTTTTTAGGAAATAATTTAGGAAATTACATTTTAGCAAGTAGCAATACGATTGGAAAAATTTACGAATATGTAGCGCCGATTTCGGGTGTTCCACAAGGAAGTTACGAACCAATTGTTAAGCTAATTGCACCTACAAAAATTCAAATTGCTACGATTGTCAGTTCTTTTTCACCAACAGAAAAAACCGAAATTGAAACCGAAATTGCCATTTCTAATCACGACAAAAATATATTTTCAAATTTAGATGATGCCAATAACCAAGGAATTGCCACAAAATTAAATCTAAAACAGCAATTGTTTTCCAAAGGAATTCAGGTGCAATCTTTTGCTACTATTAATTACATTCAAGAGAATTTTAAACCTATTGAGCGATTGTATAATATTGAGTTTAATCGAGATTGGAACCTTACAAATCCATTAGGCAATCAGATGTTGATGGTGGGTGGTGTCCAATTTAATTCGGTTCAAAAAGATACGGTGAAATGGAAAACATTTGGAAAATACCAATTTGAAAAATTAGAATATTCTACCAATTTTTCTGGAAATAAACACGCATTTCAATCCTTTACAAAAAACAAAAATCTGGCAATTCAAACACAGATTAGTTTGATGGATAGTAAAAATAACTCAAGCACATCAAATTTTTTAAGAAGTCAAAATGTAGCGAAATATCACTTTAAGAAAAACTATGTGGGTGCTAATTTTAGATATGAATACAATAAAGAAATAGCAAATGAAACAAAAATTCTAAGCAATTTTAGTCAACGATTTTCAGAATTTGGAAACTTTATTGGTCGCGGCGATTCTACAAAAGTATTTGCCGAAATTGGGTATTTAACCAGACAAAATGATAGTATTAAAAACAATGTGTTACAACGAGTAAATACATCATTTTCAACTTATTTGAAATCGCAAATTATCAAAAACGATAGAAGAAACTTAGGCTTATTCATCAATTATAGAACCTTAAAATTTGCTGATAATCGCGCCACAGAACCTTCAATAAATTCGAGAGTAAACTATTCTGATTCCTTTTTTAATCAGCTGATACAGACTACTACTTTTTATGAAAACAATTCGGGAAGTATTGCGCAACAAGAATTTACATTTTTAGAAGTTGATGCCGGCCGAGGAATTTATATGTGGAACGATTATAATAATAATTCTATTCAAGAGTTGCAGGAATTTGAAATTGCAACCTTTTCTGATTTAGCAAAATATGTGAAAATTTTTCTACCCAATCAGATATTTATTAGAACGTATCAAAACAAACTGAGTCAAACGCTGACTTTTAATGGAAATGCCTGGCAAAATGAAACAGGATTTAAGAAATTCTTATCCAAATTTTACAATCAGACTTCTTTAATAATTGATAAAAAAATAACTCGAAATTCAAATACTTTTGAATGGAATCCTTTTTCAATTCCGGATAAAGATTTAATTGGTTTGAATACTAATTTTAGAAATAGTTTGTTTTTAAATAAAGGAAAACAGAAAAATTCGGTAACCTATACTTACAATTCTAGTTCGTTAAAAAACGTATTAAATTTTGGAAGTCAAGAAAATTATATTAAAAGTCATCAGCTGCAATATGTGCATTTAGTACAAAAATTCTGGTTGTTTCAATTACAAACCAGTACTTCAAATTTAAAGAGTATTTCTGATAATTATGCAAGTAGAAATTTTAATATTACTGGCTTAGAAATTGCTCCTAAAGTGTCCTATATTTTTAATAAAAATGCAAGTTGGGATGTTTTTTATGAAAATAATAGTAAAGAAAATACGATTGGTAATTTAGAAAAATTAAAACAGCAAGAATTAGGCACGTCATTTAATTGGAATACAGAAAAAGGATTTTCATTAAACGGAATATTTACTTATATCAATAATAATTTTACCGGAAGCGCTTCTTCTCCTGTTGGCTTTCAGTTGTTAGAAGGATTACAAAACGGGAAAAATACTACTTGGCAACTTTTGTTTCAAAAAAATATTACGCAATTTTTAGATGTTTCGGTAAATTATAACGGACGTAAATCAGAAACCAGTAAAACGGTGCATACTGGAACCATTCAGTTGCGTGCTTTTTTCTAAAAATAGGTGTTTTGAAAAGTCCGAATTTTGTCATTCCGAATTTATTTCGGAATCTAAAATAATTATTTATGGAAACCGAAACAAGTTCAGCTTGACAATACTTTTGCATCCACTTTTTAAAATTTTTTAATATTTTTTTAAAATGAAGTTGTAATTTGTAGCCCTAAACCAGTACTTGGTGGAACAAATCGGCATACACCACCTGCACAAACCAAACCACCACGTTGACGGCCATAATTTAATGCCACACGTGTGCTTCCTTTTTTATAAGCGGCTCCAAAATTATAAAAATGAATATCAAATAAATCTGTTTCACTAATGGTAAGGGTTTTATGGTCAAAACCATAATTATACATATCCATAGCAAATATTGACCAGTTTTCGTTATGATTGTACTCTATGGTTCCAGCTGCCCAATTTTTTCTGTCATTATCTGCCCACATATGTTCTAAACCAAAAGTAATCGATTTTGTATCAGATAGTTGATAGGTTGATTCTGAAAATACAGTGTGAGAATTAATAATATATTTATTAAATATTCCTTGAATTTGTTTGTTGTTGTAATACTGATTGATATACGTAAAAGCCGTTTTAAAATTTTTGGAAACCTTTTTCGTGATTTCTATATTATAATCTGAAAAATACTTTTCGTTGGCATTAAACAATTCAGCTTGATAATTTTGGATGTTTTCTCCGGCATTATTCGTATATCTGAATTTAGCTTTTAAATTATACCAAGAAGAAACATTTAAATTGATTTTTGTTCCATATTTTCCTCCTAAAACAGAACCTTTTTTGAAGTCGTAGAAAAAATCAAATTGACCTCCAATTTCTCCAAATTTGTTTATCTGTGTTGATTCATCCATCACTACTTGAAATTGGGCTTGATACACATAAATATTTGCCAAATTAGAATGATGTTGTTTGGTTAAACTTGGAACGAAGTTCAATATTTTGTCGTTATAATTTAAACTTGTACTTGAAAGTGTTGGATAATTATCTAAATTTCTTTGTGCTAATAATTGCATATTTTCAACGCGTCTTAAATTGGCGTCAAAACCAATTCCTTTTTTAGAATATCCAAAATTCACTAACAATGCACTTCCTTCTTTTGCAAAATTGGTGTCCAAAACATTTTGTTTAATTATAGCGTCTCGCGATTTAAAAACATATTCCGTATTTACATAATAATTTTTATAACCCAATTCAAATCGGTTTGAAAATAAATTAGTAAAAGCACTGAAATTTTGAACAGAAACTGGTAATTTTTCGTATCTACTAACAGCACTAAAACCATATTTAAAATCGAACGCATCAATATTTAAAAGTTGACTAACGTTAACATCCGTATTAAATCCGAAAACATCGCCATTTGCCACATCAAAACCAGTTCTTGCCTTTCCGTATAATGCTGTGAAAGAAATTTCATCAATTGGCGAGTACACTACTTTTGCACCACGTAATGCATTATTAATCCCTAACGATCGGTCTTCCCAGGTTCTAAGTGCCAATCCACTTCCAAATTGTACGTAATAATGACCTAAAGTTATATCTAATTTTTTTGATTTATAATTGGCGTAATACGTAGCAAAATTTGTACCCTTGTATTTTGGATTAAAATTTAATAACGCCTCATTCATATACGATTCCACTTGCGTTCCAAAAGTAAATTTTTTGTAATTGAAATTTACATTGAAATAATTGTTGGCTCGTAATGGCACAGTGTCGTGATTGATTCCTCTGTTTTTATCATTGGTGTACCATTGCCCATTTCTTTCAAAACTACCATAGACTTTTAATTTCGTTTTGGTAGAATCGGCATTCTGAGCAAAAGCACAAAGTGCTGAAAATAAAAACGTAAAGCTGATTATTTTCTTCATTATTTAAGCGCTTTAATTTGTTCTAATAACTGATTTTCACTTCCTGGTGTATGACCATTTTGAGTAAAAACTATTTCTCCATTTTTAACTACTGCTGTAAAAGGAGGATTTGAAATGCCTAATGCTCTTTTAAAATCTTGATTGGTATCCATTAATATCGTGTATTCCCAACCTTTCCCGTTAACTAAAGGTTTTACTCTTTTATTGGTTCTAGCATCATCAATTGAAACGGCAATAACTTCCACATTGGATTGTGATTTCCATTCATCATATACCTCACTAATTGCATCTAACTCTTGAATACAAGGCGCGCACCAAGTAGCCCAAAAGCAAAAAACATATACTTTATCTTTTTCTATAAAATTTTGAGTAGTAGAAACAGTTGTTCCTTCTAAATTTTTAAGTGAAATACTTGGTAATTTATTTTGTGAAAGTCCTAATACACAAATAAATAGCATAGAAGTTAAAACTAATTTTTTCATTATTCTGAAGTTATTTATTAGCAAATAAAAGATATTTCCAGCATTATAAAAAATTTTTTTAAATTTGCATAAGAAGTTTCAAGCCAAACTACTGAAAAACAAAAAATTATATGAGAAAAATACTGTTCGCTGCTATTACTTTTTTAGGATTAATAAATGTGTCTTGCATCTCAAATGATTGGGAAGATAATTCAGTTAATTCTGCAGTTATTGAACAGCCCATATCTGGAAAATTTTTAAAAAATGTCCTAATTGAAGACTATACTGGAACTTGGTGTCAATATTGTCCGAGAGTTTTACATGGAATTAAACAAGTAGAGTCGGAACAACTTCGCGCCTATCCTGTATCCATTCACCGAAGCGTTGCCTCATCACCAGATCCTTATAATTTTCCAGCTGCGCCATTAGAACAATTAATTGGGGTCACAGGATATCCAACTGCTATGTTAAATAGGAAGGTTCTGTGGGATAATGAAATTTCTACAACAGAAGTAAAAAACCAAATTAAACTAAATGCTGATTTAGGAATTGCCTTAAATTCAACAATTTCAGGTGGAACTATAAACTTAAGTGTAAATGTTAAATTTGTTTCGAATTTTTCTGATTTAAAACTTGTAGTTTATGTTCTAGAAGATGGTTTGATTTATAATCAAGTAAACGCAACTTCATTTTTTGGTGGCCAAAATCCAATTATTAATTTTGAACACGATCACGTTTTAAGAGCTTGTTTAACAGATTTAGTTAATGGAGACGCCTTAACAGGAACAAATGCTGGAGCAACAGTTACTAAAAACTTTACTGTTACTATACCTACTAATATAGCTAATGTAGCTAAAATGAATTTCGTTGCATTCGTTTTAGACGCAACAGGAAAAGCCATTAATGTAAGAGGATCAGCACCAAACGTAACTCAGACATTTCAAATTAACCCATAATTTTTTACTAAAAAGTTAAAAAAGGGTGCCCTAAGGTGCCTTTTTACTTTAATACAAATAGAATTAACTAAAAATAGAATAAATTTGCTTTTCTATACTTTGAACAAATGAAAAATTTATATATTTTACTAACTGTTTTTGCTTTTTTTACTAGTAACGCTCAGTTGAGTAATAAACATTGGTTGCCGCCATTGCATTCAAGAGATGCTACTGCTATTTCTGATCAGTATATTTATATGTCTACCAACGAAACAGTGCCGTTTCAAGTAACTGCAACTGATGGTAATGGTGTTCCATATGCAGGGTCGCCATTTACGATATCTGCGGCATCGCCAGCTTCATTTACAGTTGGAACAGGACAACCAACAAAGATGTTTCTTAATTTAAGTGATGTAAATACTGTTGTTTCGGGAAAAGGTGTTATGCTTCAAGGAACAAAAGATTTTTATGTGAGTTTTAGAATGCGACATATGGCTCATGCTGAAACTATTATTTCAAAGGGAAAACCTGGAATTGGAACAAATTTTAGATTGGGTTGTACTATAAATGAAATCGTGGACAATAGGAAGAACTTTGTTAGTAGTGTGATGGCAACTGAAAATAATACCACTGTAACGTTATCAAATTATAATACAGGAGTTGTTTTTTCAAGTGGTACTGGAAACATAACTGATGATACTCAAACCTATACTTTAAATGCTGGTCAATGTATCGTTTTTAGTGGGTATAGCAATGTAACTGCAAATCTAGATGGAATTATTGGCGGTTTAATAACCTCCGACAAACCTGTTGCAGTAAATACTGGAAATGTTTTAGGAGGAAATACAAATACTCAAGGGGATATAACTTTAGACCAAATAGTATCTGCATCACAAATTGGTACCGATTATATTTTCATAGAAGGAAACGGAATTTCTACTATGGAAAATCCATTAATTGTTGCTCACGAGAACAATACAGATATTTTTGTAAATGGAAGCACTGCTCCCATTATTACATTAAATGCTGGTCAATATTATTTAGTCCCAAACTCTTTTTATCAAGGAACCATTAACAGTAATATTTATATTCGTGCAAGTAAGCCTGTTTTCGCTTATCAATTGTTAGGCGGTGGTTCAAGTGCTGCTACCTCGGGACTAAATTTTATTCCGCCATTGAGTTGTTTTTTTCAAAATTCTGTTAATATTCCAAACGTAAATCAAATTGGAAGTAATACTTACACATCTGATTTAATGATGTTGACTTACTCCAATGCAACAATTTCTATTAATGGAGTTGCTGTACCAACATCCCAAGCTCAGACAGTATTAGGAAATACCGACTGGGTTTCTTATCGAATTGCTAATCAATCAGGAAATCTAGCAATTACTTCTACAGGCCCTTTAGCGGTTGGAGTTTTTGGGTTTCAAGGCACTGCCGCTGGATTTGCAGGTTACTACTCAGGTTTTGGAAGCACACCATTACCTACTGACGTAGAAGTTTGTTCATCATCAACTACAAATTTGTTTGATGCTATAAATGGAAATCCTGATCCAGGTGGTACTTGGGCAGTTCCCACTGGAGGCGCTCCATTAGTAGGAAATATTTTCAATCCTGCTATAAATATTGCTGGTGAATATATTTATTCGTTTACAAAAACTTGTAATACTTCGCCAACACCCATAAGTGTGAGCGTTTTTGTAACTATACAACAAGCAAACAACGCAGGTACAAGTATTCCAAAAAATACCTGTAAAAATGAATTGCCATTTGATTTGTTTCTATCAGTACCAGGCGCAACAACAGGTGGAACTTGGTCTTTAAATGGTGTAAATAGACCAAATAGTACTTTTAATCCAGCTCCAAATAATGATTTAAGCGGAACTTATACTTATACGATTCCTGCAAGCGGAGTTTGTCCGGCAATATCTTCAAATGTTGTGGTGACGAATTACGATGTACCAACTTTAGTGCCTATTACTGATTTAAAAGCTTGTGATGATGCATTAGATGGAAATGACACAAACGGTCAAACTACTTTTACTTTAACTCAAAAAACAACTGAAATCTTAAATAGTCAAGCTAACGTTGCTGTTACCTATCACCTATTACAAAGCGAAGCAGTTTCTGGTACAAATGCCATTACATCGTACACTGGGCCAAATAGAATTATTTATGCCAGATTATTCAATACAATTACTAATTGTTTCAATACCACTAGTTTTAATGTAGTAGTAACGCCATTGCCTGTTCTTAAGCCAGTTATTGAACCATTAAAACAATGTGATAATGATACCGATTCCATAACAGATTTTAATTTAACAGAAGCAAACGTAATTTTATCCAATCAAAGTAATTTGACTTTTAAATACTTCTTAACGCAAACAGACGCTCAAAACAATACAGGCCAAATAATAAATGATACTGCTTACAATTCGCCTGATAATAGATTTGTTTGGGCTAGAATTGAAAATACTGATGGTTGTTTTAGAACCGCACAAGTAAATTTACTAGTTTCGGCAACACAAATTCCAGCTACTTTTCAAAAAATTGTATTGGAAGAATGTGATGATTATATCGACCTAAATGATCCTGATACTGATGGTATTGATTATTTCGATTTTACAGGTCCAACAAATAGTTTTGCATCGGCAACCAGTACAATTTTAGCTCCATTTTCAAATAGCTCTAATTTAACAGTAACGTATTATACCACCGAAGCACAAGCTTTAGCAGAAACAAACCCAATAGATACCACTGACCCAGATGGATTTAGAAATACAGTTCCAAACCTTCAAAATATTTGGGTTAGAATCGACAGTAATACAAACAATGATTGTGTAGGATTAGGGCAATATTTAGATTTAAAAGTCAATCCGTTACCAAATTTTGATATAATCGATTATAAAGTTTTATGCGTACAACCAAGTTCGGGAGCTGGAAATTTTCCAATAAATGCTACACCAACCGTGCCAGGCAATTATACCTATACTTGGACGCCTACCAATCCAAACACAACGGGAGGACAACAAAATGCTATTTTTAATGCGGATGCATCTGGAATTTATAAAGTAGTTGTAACCAACACAGCCACGTTATGCTCAAGGGAAGATCAAATGGAAATATTTGTTTCATCTGCACCCGATTCTGTAACATTAGAATTGGTTTCTGAAATTTTCTCTAGCGGATTAGCCACCATTCAAGCAGAAGTAATTGGCGGATTTGGCTCGTATGAATTTAGTTTAAATCTAGTAGATTGGCAAACTAGCCCAGTTTTTACAAACTTAGCAAATGGCAATTATACGGTTTATGCTAGAGATGTAAATGGGTGTCCAGGTGTTATACAATCCAACACGGTAACGACCATTTCGTATCCAAATTATTTTACACCAAATGGTGATACCTATAACGATACTTGGAACATATCTGGTTTAACGCCTGAATTTGAAGCCAAAATTTTTATTTTTGACCGATACGGAAAATTACTAAAGCAAATAAATCCATACGCTAATGGTTGGGATGGTACATACAATGAACAAGAAATGCCTTCAACGGATTATTGGTTTAAAATTGAATATAAAGAAGATGGCATTCAAAAAGAATTTAAAGCACACTTTAGTTTAAAAAGATAATATGACTGCTTTCGTAAAACAAGAAGTAAAAAATAATGTTGGATACATCACCTTTTTTCATCCGGCAGGAAATTCGTTTCCAAGTTCGCAATTGCAAGAATTAGTGCAAACTATTCAGGATTTAGATGCGAATGAAAACGTTACTATTATTGTTTTACAAAGTGAAGGCACTACCTTTTGTGCCGGTGCTTCTTTTGATGAATTATTGCAAATTGATAATTTATCAGACGGAAAACAATTTTTCTCTGGTTTTGCCAATGTGATAAACGCCATGCGAAACTGTTCGAAATTAATTGTTGGAAAAGTGCAAGGAAAAGCCGTTGGTGGTGGCGTAGGAATTATTGCTGCGTGCGATTATGCCATTGCCACAACAAAAGCCAATGTAAAACTTTCAGAATTAACTATAGGAATTGGACCTTTTGTAATTGAACCCGCCGTGAGCCGAAAAATTGGGCAAACTGCTATGGGCGAATTGACTTTAGCGGGAAACGAATGGAAATCCGCAAGTTGGGCTTTTGAAAAAGGGTTGTTTGCCAAATTAGTGCAACCTGAAGATTTGGATTCAGCATTAGAAAAATTCGCTTCACAATTAGCCAGCTACAACCCAGACGCATTAGCTGAAATGAAACAAGTGTTGTGGCAAAACACCGCACATTGGAGCACATTGTTATACGAACGTGCCGAAATTTCAGGAAAATTGGTACTGAGTGCTTTTACGAAAAAAGCGTTAGAAGGGTTTAAGAAATAGTCTTTTAGAAACTAATTTTTGTGTTTTAGCCCCGATAGTAGCGGCATCCTTTTTAAAATTGTTGCCTGAGGCTCTCGAAGGA
>NZ_JBIKJI010000152.1:0-4896 GCF_044361065.1 Flavobacterium sp. | reverse complement strand
TGTTAGTGGCTGTTTTTCTATTTGGCAATTTTTCCCAAGTTAAAATTTTCTGCGGGCTTTGTTTTATCCACGTATATTATGGCGTCAAAATATTCATAAAGATTGGTTGACCAAAGTGCAGATTTTTCATTGATATAAACTGCTCCTGCCTCATAATGCTCATAGTCTTTATTTACAAAGTCTTTTAAGCTTTTTTTATTTGAAATATCTTCAAAGTCGATATAAAATATTGGTGTTTTCAGTTGTGAAAAAGCATTTGTCAAATAACTTTTGGGGTGTGGTTTAACATAGTTATTCGCTACTGGCCAAGGTTCATTTTTGAAGATGCTTTTAGTAAAACTATACATTAAGTAAAAAAGATTTGTTGATGAAGGACTTTGCGAAACAAAACCACCTTCGCTAAAACTGAAACCAACGTTGTAATATTTTTTTCCATATAAGTTACTCAAATGCCATCCCATCCAATTACCTGATTTTAAATCTTCAGAAAACGAGCCCCTTCCAATATGTCCGTTATGAGCCCAAAGCATTATTTTACCATTGTTATTGCTTTCTCTAATCCATTTTATATTTTGTGTCATAGAGCTATCTCTAAATGAAAATGCAGTATTGAAATCTTGCTCTCTGAAATAATTTAATTTTTGTCTAAGTACAGCAATGGTTTGCTTAGCGAATTTATAGTCTGTCGAATCCTTTTTAAACAATGCTGTTTCTTTGCTCAAAACAAATTCTTCTAGATTCTCTAACTTATTCAAATTTGTTTTTTGCATTTCGTCTAATGCTTTATCGTCTAACTCTCCTAATGTAGCTTTGTTTTCATCAATTTTTTCAGGTAGCAGATTCCTATTAAAGCTAGGACTATTTTTACTTAGATAATTGTCAAGCCAGACAATGCAAGATGTAGCATCTTGCATGTCGTAACCATAAAATTGAATTTTTTGATTTGATGTTTTGTCTTTATTGTAGTCTTTCATCCACTCAATTAAATCTAATACCTCTTGTGTTTGCCAAACCCAATAGCCATTTCTTGATAATGCTTCTTTTGCATTTCCTTCTCCAGTTAGAATATACTTGTTAATATCATAGCAAGCGGCAAAATTTGCCTCAATACCAAATAGTTTTACATCATGGTGTTCAACTAAATATTTAAACATCTTGTTTTTGAGTTCAAAAAACTCTTTTGTTCCGTGAGTTGCTTCTCCAAGTCCTATAACGTCAACGTCCTTTAGTTTCTCATTTAAAAAATCAAATTGTAAACTGTCATTTTTAGTGCTTTCAATCGTAATAGGATGAATAGCGCTTTTTAACATTCCTAAATCTCCTTGTGATAAAAGAACTGGTTTCTCTTTTGCACTGAACAAATTTGTTATAGTCTCACCAAAGAATGGTTCTCCTAAAACTGAAGACGCAAAAAATCTAGTAATTAATACAAACAATATCACTACTACTATCGAGGTGCGTTTAAATCTTCTTTTGAATTTGGGCGTCATATTTATATGTTTTAAAAAACGTAAGACGAATTTATATTTAAATTGTTACAAGAAGTATATTCTTATTTATGAACGTGCAAAAATTGCCACTAACTTGTTTATATGCTCAGTTTTTTGTTATTTAGTTGAGCATATCCTCCTATTTTCAAGTAGCTTTGCTCAATTATTATGTGTTTAATATTTTTTTTCTAAACCGAAACTGCACCTTTAATATGCTCGTGCGGGTCGTAGCCTTCCAACGTGAAATCGTCAAAAGTGAAATCGAAAATGTTGGTTACATTTGGGTTTAATTTCATTATTGGTAATTTTCTTGGCTCACGGCTCAATTGTAAATTCACTTGTTCTATATGATTGTTGTAAATATGTGCGTCTCCAAAAGTGTGGATAAATTCGCCCGCTTCTAACCCACAAACTTGTGCTACCATCATCGTAAATAAGGCATACGAAGCAATGTTAAACGGTACGCCTAAGAAAATATCAGCACTACGTTGGTACAACTGACACGATAATTTCCCATCTGAAACATAAAACTGAAAAAACGCGTGACAAGGCGGTAAAGCTGCTTTTCCATTCGCCACATTTTCTGAAAACGAAACGGTAGTATCTGGTAAAACAGAAGGATTCCAAGCTGAAATTAACATTCTACGGCTATTCGGATTGGTTTTTAAGGTTTCGATTAATTCGGTAATTTGATCGATTTCTTCACTATTCCAATTTCTCCATTGGTGCCCATATACGGGTCCTAAATTACCATTTTCATCTGCCCAAGCATCCCAAATTTTTACACCATTTTCTTGTAAATAGGCAATATTAGTTTCGCCTTTTAAAAACCAAAGCAATTCGTGAATAATCGATTTTAAATGTAACTTTTTAGTGGTTACCATAGGAAAACCTTCACTTAAATCAAAACGCATTTGGTAACCAAAAACACTAATGGTTCCAGTTCCTGTTCGGTCGCCTTTTTGAGTTCCGTTTGCTAAAACGTGTTTTACTAAATCGTGATATTGTTTCATCTATATGGGTTTAAGGTGTTGGGTATAGGGTTAAGGGTTTTTGGTATTCGGTTTATTTTTTAAATAAGATAAAAAAGAGGCAATTCTTTTTTCAAGTATTTGAATGGATTCAATTTGTTTTGAAACTATGTTTTCATCTAAATAATTTATATCTGAACACAATATTAATTGGGTTTCTAATTCAAAACAAGAACCTAAACTAATTTCTAAAAATCTACATAAATCTTTATCTGAACTTTTAGCACATCCTTCGGCAATGTTAGATGGAATAGATATTACAGAACGTTTTATTTGTGAAGTCAATCCAAACTTTTCATCGTCTGGCATTTGCTTCATATTCATATAAGTAGCAGCCACAAGCAATCTACTCTCTTTCCAAATATCTAATTCTCTAAAATTTCTCATTCTGAAATAAAAAATTATCTTTTAAAACCTTTTACCAAAAACCCTTAACCTTTTACCCAATTAATGATTAAAAGCCTCTACGTCTTTTGGATTGTGTTTGTGTTTAAATAAAATTGCAAATGCAACAGTAATTATTAAAGCATAAACTGCAAATGTTAGCCAAATGTTATGCCAGTCTTTTCCGTTTGCAGTTGTAAAATAAGTGTCAATTAAAAATCCACTTCCTAAACTTCCTAAAATCGCTCCGAAACCGTTAGTCATCATCATAAATAATCCTTGTGCAGAGGAACGGATTTTAGAATCGGTTGTGGTTTCCACGAAAAGTGAACCTGAAATATTGAAGAAATCGAACGCCAATCCGTACACGATATTCGACATAATTATCATCCATAAACTTCCAATTGGATCGCCATAAGCGAAAAATCCAAAACGCAATACCCAAGCAATTAAACTGAAAAGCATTACTTTTTTAATTCCATATCGGCGTAAGAAAAACGGAATGGCTAAAATAAATATGGTTTCAGAAATTTGAGAAATAGACAACACAATATTTGCCGATTTTACCACAAAAGTTTCTGCATATTTTGGTACGTTTTCAAAATCTTTAATATAGGTTTCGCCATACATATTGGTTAATTGTAAAGCCGCTCCTAAAAACATACTAAAGATAAAAAACATAGCCATTTTAGATTCTTTAAACAATTTAAACGCATCTAAACCGAAAATTTGAGAGAATGTTCTGTTCTTACTTTCGTCTTTTATTGGTTCAATTTTTGGCAAAGTGAACGAAAAAATCCCTAATACAATTGCGAAAAAAGAAGCCATATAAAACTGATTACATTCTACTGGCATATTGGTTATAGAAGCAATCGCTTTTCCTACTCCAATCCCGAAAGAAAAAGGCGGATTTACATTACTAAAAAGATTAGTACACCACATAGCTGCTATAAAACCGATAGTTCCCCAAACTCGAATAGGCGGATAATCTTTAATAACATTAAAATTAAATTTTTTAAGAACGGCGTAAGAAAGCGAGTTTGACAACGACAACGTTGGCATATAAAACAGCATTCCTATTAGTAATACCCAAAAGAAAGTAGATGGGCTATCAATGGCAGGTAAAAAAAGTAAAATGATACCATATAATATATGATGAATTCCGTATAATTTTTCAAGATTCAAATATTTATCTGCGATAATTCCAGAAATGGGTGGCATAATTATGGAACCAATTCCTAATGTAGAAAACACAATACCAAACTCGGCACCAGACCATTGTTTAAAGCCAAATCCATAACTTGCCAAGGTAGTTAACCAGGCACCCCATACAAATAATTGTAAAAAACTTACAATAGTTAATTTTAATTTTATGTTCATTTTGTAGTATTTTGATTGGTGATTATTTTCTATCGATTTCTGCTTTTATTAGGGCTGCTTTTTCGTAATCTTCATTTTGAATAGCTTCTTCTAATAAATTATGTAATTCTTGAATGGAAAATTTTGAATATATGTTTTGCGGTTCTTCTTCGCCATATACTTCAGGTTCAGAAAGTATATCATCGTCATCTATTTCTTCGTCTGAATGTAATTCTTGTTTGTTTTTATTTAAGAAAATTCCAGCTTTATCTAATATGTTTTTGTAGGTAAATATAGGTGCGTTAAATCGTAAGGCTAACGCAATTGCATCAGACGTTCTCGCATCGATTACTTCTTCTTTTGCTTCTTTTTCGCAAACAATACTGGAATAAAAAACACCGTCTACTAATTTATGAATAATCACTTGAGTAATTATGATTTCATATTTTTCTGCGATGGTTTTGAATAAATCGTGTGTTAAAGGACGCGGTGGCGTAATTTCTTTTTCTAAAGCAATAGCAATTGATTGTGCTTCAAAGGCACCAATAACAATAGGTAATTGTCTGTCGCCATCTACTTCATTCAAAATTAAAGCATAGGCTCCATTTTGTGTTTGACTATACGATATTCCT
>NZ_JBIKJI010000028.1:0-18359 GCF_044361065.1 Flavobacterium sp. | reverse complement strand
TACGTTGCGAATTGCCGTCTTTGCGATGAATTCAAAAATATATACGTTTTTACTTGACAACGCCTATCTCACAATCGTATATTTGCACACGGTTTGAAAAGCATAAACTTTTAAACCTTAAACTTTTAAACTCAAAATATGAAATTATCACACTTCCAGTTTAATTTGCCAGAAGAATTATTAGCCGAATTTCCTTCAGAAAACAGAGATGAATCTCGTTTAATGGTGATTCACAGAAAAACAGGTGAAATTGAACATAAGATGTTTAAAGATATTATTGACTATTTTGACGATGGTGATGTAATGGTGCTTAATAATTCTAAGGTTTTTCCAGCTCGTTTATACGGAAATAAAGAAAAAACAGGCGCAAGAATTGAAGTTTTCTTATTAAGAGAATTAAATGCGGAACAGCGTTTGTGGGATGTTTTAGTAGACCCAGCTCGTAAAATTAGAATTGGAAATAAATTATATTTTGGCGATGACGATTCATTAGTTGCCGAAGTTATTGACAATACAACTTCTCGCGGAAGAACATTACGTTTTTTATATGACGGTTCTTATGAAGAATTTAGAGAAAAATTAATAGAATTAGGGGAAACACCTATACCAAAATATATTAATCGTGAAGTTACTCCAGAAGATGCGGAGCGTTACCAAACTATTTACGCTAAAGAAGAAGGTTCTGTAGCTGCACCAACTGCCGGTTTACATTTTTCTAAGCATTTAATGAAACGTCTTGAAATCAAAGGAATTAATTTTGCTGAAGTTACTTTACACGTTGGTTTAGGTACTTTTAACCCTGTTGAAGTAGAAGATTTATCAAAACATAAAATGGATTCTGAAGAAATGGTAGTCACACAAGAAGCGTGTGATATTATCAACGGAGCCAGAACTAAGAAAAATAAAGTTTGTTGTATCGGAACTACTTCTATGCGTGCCATGGAAAGTACAGTTTCTTCTATGCGAACGTTAAATCCATATTCAGGTTGGACAAACAAATTTATTTATCCACCCTACGATTTTAGTTTAGCTGATGCGATGGTTTCCAATTTCCATACACCAAAATCAACTTTATTAATGATGGTTTCTGCTTTTTGTGGACACGATTTAATGAAAAAAGCATACGAAATTGCCATTAAAGAAAAGTATAATTTCTATTCTTATGGTGATGCGATGTTAATTTTATAATCAAATTAAATAATTAATTATCTGAACCTATTTCAGATTCTTAAAATATTAACCCAACATTTAGTTGGGTTTTTTTATATCTTATTTTTTTGTTACTTTTACGCTTCAAAACCTACTAAAAATGAACTTTCAAAATACTAAAGAATTCGCAATAAGCTTAGATGCTCAAGATGAATTAAAATCGTATAAAAACGAATTTTATTTTCCACAACATAATAATCAAAATGTAATTTATTTTACGGGAAACTCATTAGGATTACAACCGAAAATCACCAAAAAATACGTTGATGATATTATGGATGATTGGGCAAATATGGCCGTAGAAGGTCATTTTTATTCAGAAAAACCATGGTGGGATTATCACGAAAGATTTTGCGACCCATTATCAAAAATTGTTGGAGCAAAACCTTCAGAAGTTGGGGTAATGAATACATTAACTGTGAATTTGCATTTGCTTTTTGTTTCTTTTTACCAACCAAAAGGCAAGAGAATTAAAATTTTATGCGAAGAAAAAGCATTTCCTTCCGATCAATATATGTTGCAAAGTCAAGTGAAATTTCACGGTTTTGATCCAGAAGATGCAATTGTTGAAATCAAAAGAAGAGAAGGCGAATTAACAACCCGACCAGAAGATATTTTAGCAAAAATTGAAGAATTAGGAGACGAGTTAGCACTTGTATTTATTGGAGGAGTAAATTATTACACAGGTCAAGTTTTCGATATGAAAACCATCACAGCAGCCGGACATAAGGCAGGTGCACTTGTAGGTTGGGATTTAGCGCACGCTGCAGGAAATATTGAATTAAATTTACACGATTGGGATGCCGATTTTGCCGCGTGGTGTAGTTATAAATATATGAATTCAGGACCAGGAAATGCGTCTGGATACTTTGTCCACGAAAAACATCATACGAACAAAGAATTAGACCGATTTGCGGGCTGGTACGGACATAATAAATCCCGTAGATTTTTAATGGAACCGAATTTTGAAGCGGTTGAAGGTGCAAATGGTTGGCAAGTTAGTAATTTACCTGTTTTATCTTTAGCGCCCTATTTGGCAACTGTTGAAATGTTTGCAGAAGTAGGTATGGAAAAATTAATTGTGAAGAGAAATCGTATTACTTCTTATTTAGAATTTATTCTACATGAAATCGATAAGGAAATTCCACAAGCGAATTTTGAAGTCATCACGCCCTCTAATCAATCTGAAAGAGGTTGTCAGTTATCAGTATATTTACACGGACAAGGCAAAGAATTATTTACCTATTTAATGCAAAATGGTGTAATTACAGATTGGCGTGAGCCTAATGTTATTCGTTTAGCACCCGTCCCATTTTATACATCTTTTGAAGATATTTATAATTTTGGACAAATTTTGAAAAAAGGAATATTAAAAAATCTAAAATAAATATTAGAAAATTAGGTTGTTATATTATTATTATATTATAATTTTATTAAGTTAATTACAAAACTATTAAAAATGAAAAATAAATTACTTTTTATATCGCTTCTATTTATGTCTTTTTTTGCTATTGGGCAAACCTCTGAAAAGGAACAAGCGGCAAGAAATTGGATTAAAGAAAATTACAAAGACTTTAAATTTAATTCTGATGAAGAATTGAAATTAAGATTTGTACGTAAAGGCTTATCTGGTGAAACATTACGTTTTCAGCAAATGATAAATGGAGTACCTGTTTTAGATACCGAAATACTTATTAATTTTTCTTTAAAAGGAGAAGTGTCTTTCACTACTTTCAACGTAAATAAAACAGTAAACAACATTAATACCATTCCGAAAATTACTAGTGAAGATGCAATTAAAATTTCAAATAACGAAATTAAAGTTGCAGGAATGATTACTTTTCAAGAAGACAAATTGTACGTGGTTGCTAAAAATAACAACACTAAATTAGCGTACAGAATAGTTACTAACTTTGAAGAAAAATCTGGTTCTTGGGAAGTTTTTGTAGATGCAAATACTGGCGAAGTTATGTCTGTAAAAGATATTGCCATCTATTGTGGTGCAGAAAGTACTCCAACACACGAACATTCCAAACAAGACAATACAAACAAACCGTATTTTTTCATGAAAAAAGAAGCAGTTCAAACGGAAGCAATACAAACTTTTGCCACAGGTACAGGTTATGTGTTTTCGTCTGATCCATTATCTGCAGCAGCAGTTTCATACGGAGTTGCTTATGTAGATGGTAATGACGCAACAAATCCTTCTTTAGACGCTGCAAGAGTTTTAGTAAATTTCCCTGAAATAGAAAACGCATCAGGAACTTATAAATTAAAAAGTTCTTATGTGGAAATTAAAAATTTAGAAAACCCAAATAAAGGTTTGTTTACTCAAACAAATGCTGATTTTCAGTTTAATAGAAACCAAGATGGTTTTGAAGCAGTAAATGTTTTTTATCATACAGATAATAGTTTAAGATATATTAATGAAACTTTAGGCGTAAATTGTTTACCATTAACAAATTCTGGTGTTTTATGGTTTGATCCTTCAGGGGTAAACGGTAGTGATAATTCATATTACACCAACGGAACGTTAACTTTTGGAGAAGGCTGTGTGGACGACGGTGAAGACGGAGATGTTATATGGCATGAATTGGGACACGGTTTGCACGATTGGTTAAGTGGGGGTTCATTATCACAAGTAAATGGATTAAGTGAAGGTTGTGGCGATTATTGGGCACAATCTCAAAGTAGAGCATTAAATCAATGGAATTCGGATCAACCTGAATATCATTGGATGTTCAATTGGGATGGTCATAACGTATGTTGGGGAGGAAGAACAACTAATTATAATTCACTTTATCCTGGTGGATTAATAAATCAAATTCATACAGATGGTCAAATTTGGGCAACAACTTTAATGAGAATTTGGAATAGTATTGGAAAAGCAAAAACCGATAAAGCCTTTTTGGAAGGATTAGCATTAACTACTGCTACAACTAATCAGCAAAATGCAGCAATTGCTGTAAGACAAGCTGCAATTAATATGAATTATAGCTGTGCAGATATTAAAGTATTTACAGATCAATTTACAGCTACTGGTTATATAATGCCAATACTGCCATTGAGGGTAAATTGCCCTCAAAATCAAACGGTTACTGCAGACGCTGCAGGTAATTACACTTTACCAAGTTTTGCTAGTTTAACTAATTCCATAAATTCTAACTGTACGGCAGTGGTAACACAATCGCCAGCAATTGGTTCTGTTGTAGGCGTAGGAACTCATGCTATTACAATGACAGCAACCAGTGGAGGGTCGGTAAATTGTACTTTTAATTTAGTTGTTCAAACTAATTTAGGCGTTGAAGACATAGTGAAAAATAGTTTTATTGTATATCCAAATCCTGCAAACAAAGCAATCACAATTAAAGGTGATAATATTGAAAATGAAGAAGTTGAATTGTATAATATGATAGGACAAAAAGTACTTCATCGCTCATTGATAGCAAATGAATCTGTAATTGATATTTCTGGATTAACAAATGGAGTATATTTATTATATTTTGTTAAATCAAAAACATCACAAAAAATAATAAAACAATAAATTTTTTAAAAATAGTACTAAAGCCGAATTTTATTCGGCTTTTTTTATGAAATAAATTATCTTTGTTCTTTAAAAGATATCTTCAAAATAAAATATAAAGCAAAAGTACAAAATCCGAATATCCAAAATGAATAAACAACATAAAATAGAAAATTTCGATCCGTCACAACCAGGTTTAGCAGATGCTACCGTTTTTGGATTGCCATTTACAGCAGAAGAATCAGAAATTATTATTATTCCAGTGCCTTGGGAAGTAACAGTGAGTTATGGTTCGGGAGCCTCTGAAGGTCCTGCTGCTATTTTTGATGCTTCTTTTCAAGTTGATTTATTGCATCAAGATTTTCCAGAATTATGGAAATTAGGTATTTATATGGAAGATGCACCTCAAGATTGGGCAAAAAACTCTAAAAAATATAAAAACTTAGCACAACCTATTATTGAAGCTCTTGAAAATGGAGAGGATTTAGAAACGTTTCCTACTTTACAAGAAGATTTGCATAAAGTTAATATAGCATGTAGAACGCTTCATTCCGAAGTGAAAGAAAAAGTGTTATTTTGGCAAAATAAAGGGAAAAAAGTGGCACTTTTAGGAGGTGATCATAGCACGCCATTAGGGTACTATGAAGCTTTAGCGTCACAACATGACAGTTTTGGTATCTTGCATTTAGATGCTCATATGGATTTACGAGTGGCTTATGAAGGATTCACTTATTCACATGCTTCAATAATGTATAATACGTTACAAATTCCTCAAGTATCAAAAATTGTACAAGTCGGAATTAGAGATTTTTGCGAGCAAGAAGTAAATATAGTCAGAGAAGCTAAAGGTAGAGTTATTGTTCATACAGATGCTGATATGAAAGCAAAAGCGTTTGAAGGACAAACTTGGAAAAAACAATGTGAAGAAATTATCTCGCAGTTACCACAAAAGGTCACTATTTCTTTTGATATTGATGGAATGTACCCATGGTATTGTCCAAATACAGGAACGCCTGTTCCGGGTGGTTTTTCATTCGAACAAGCTACTTATTTATTTAACTTATTAGCTAATTCAGGTAAAGAAATAATTGGTTTTGATTTAGTAGAAGTGGCACCAGGAGAAAATGACGATTGGGATGGAAATGTAGGTGCAAGAATGTTATTTCATTTGTGCGGAATTCTTGCTAAATCACAAAAACTGAATGTTGGAAATCGAGTTCAGTTTTAACAATCAATCAAAAACGAATTTTTTTTAAACTACATAAGTAGTAGATAGTATATGTCAAATCAAACACCAAAAAAAATTGCAATAGTAGGTTCCGGATTAGTGGGAACTTTATTAGGAATTTATCTAAGAAAACGAGGTCATATCGTTCATATTTACGACAGAAGCCCAGATATTCGAAAAATGAATTTTTCAGGACGCTCGATAAATCTTGTTTTGTCAGACAGAGGTGTGAAAGCGTTACGCGATGTTGGTTTGGATCAAGAAGTTTTAAGTATAGGTATTCCAGTTGAAAAACGCGCCATTCACACAGAAAAAGATACTGTAAATGAACAGTTTTATGGAAAAGATGGCGAAGTAATTTATTCCCTTTCAAGAGGTTTGTTGAATAAAAAAATGGTCGATTTAGCAGAAAAAGCTGGAGTCATTTTTTTCTTTGAAGAAAAAGTTTGGGATGTTGATTTGACTACAGCAACGATTTCTATAGGTGATTCTGAAAAAGGCGAGTGGACTACACATGATTATGATATTACTTTTGGTGCCGATGGTGCTTTTTCTCGAATCAGACATAAAATGCAACGTCAAAGTATGTTTAATTATTCGCAAGAATTTTTAAATATTGGCTATAAAGAATTAAATATTCCTGCCAACCCAGATGGTACACATAAATTAGATAAAAAATCCTTGCATATTTGGCCTCGAGGTAATTTTATGCTAATGGCTTTGGCTAATTTAGATGGAAGTTTTACCTGCACACTTTTTATGCCGCATGATGGAGAAAATTCATTCGAATCCATTAAAAGCAAGGAACAATTGGTTGGTTTCTTTGCGAATCACTTTCCAGATACTAAAGAAGTAATTCCAAATTTAGTAGAAGATTTCTTCAAAAACCCAACAAGTTATTTAGTAACCATGAAGTGTTTTCCTTGGACATTTAGTGATAAAGTGGCGCTTATTGGCGATGCTTGTCATGCGATAGTGCCTTTTTATGGACATGGAATGAATGCTGGATTTGAAGACATTACCGTTTTGGAGGAAATGTTTGAAAAATATGGCGATGATTGGGCAAATTTATTAAACGATTATGAAAATTCTCGTAAACCAAATGCAGATGCTATTGCCGAACTTTCATACAGAAATTTTATGGAAATGAGCTCAAAAACAGCAGATGCTAATTTCTTATTGCAAAAGAAAATAGAAAAATGGTTTTCTGATAAATACCCTCAATTATGGGTGCCGTTATATTCTCGTGTTACGTTTAGTCACCAACCTTACTCAGAAGCGTTAGCTATTGGAGATAGACAAAACGAAATTATGCAAGAAGTATTGAGAATGGAAAACATTGACCAAATTTGGAACAGTCAAATTGTTGAACATAAGATTATTGATCTTCTAAAAAAGTAATTTTTTATAGTAAAATGAATAAATTAAGCTTCAAATAGTTTTTTTGAAACATAATATTGTTCTGAATTTATTAAAACAAAATGAAATCGGAAAAACTTTACAATCTCTTAACATAATATGTATTGTAATTATTTCGTTTTTATTGAATAATTATTAAATAATCATAAAAAATATTGAAAATAATCTTACTATATCTCTTTTTTGGTATGATTGTTGCATATTTTCAAAAAGTTAATGTAAATTTTATGAAATTAGTTTTTTTTTCAAATCTAATTCACATAAATTTGCGACTATCAAAAATAAAATTGAAATCAAATAATTAATCAATTCAAACTAAAAATTTAAAAAAATGGGACAGGATTTAAACGTTTCTGTAGAGAACAAAGGAAACAAAGCAAGTACACTTTTTGCAGCTTTGACTATTGTAATTTGTATAACAATTGGTGCTTTATTATGGAAATTTGTAATGGGAGCGCCAGCAAACTTTATTAAAGGTGATCCAGCAGGACAACCTTTACCAGGAAACTATTTAGGTATGGTTTATAAAGGAGGTATGATTGTTCCTGTGTTAATGGGATTATTGTTAATGACTATTGTTTTCTCTGTAGAAAGATTTATCGTTTTGACTAAAGCAGCTGGAAAAGGAAATTTAGATAACTTCGTAAAAGATGTTTTGTCTCAAATTAAAACTGGAGATGTTCAAGGTGCTATTGCGGCTTGTGATGCTCAAGAAGGATCTGTTGCCAACGTTATCAAAGCTGGTTTATTAAAATCTGAGCAAGTTAAAAAAGACGGATTAGATGTAGATGCTGCTACAGAAAATATTACTAAAGAAGTAGAACAAGCTACATCATTAGAAATGCCAATGTTAGAAAAACATATGACTATTATTTCTACTTTAGTATCAATTGGTACCTTATTAGGTTTATTAGGAACGGTATCTGGTATGATTAAAGCATTCGCTGGATTAGCAGAAGGTACTCCAGACCAAGCAGAATTAGCAAATGGTATTTCTGAGGCGTTAATTAATACGGCTACAGGTATTGGTACTTCTACTTTAGCTGTTATTGCTTACAACTATTTTACTTCAAAAATTGATACTTTAACTTATTTTATTGACGAAGCTGGTTTCGCAATTTCTCAAGCTTACAAAAGAGCTAAAGGAAGCAACTAAGATTTCATAAAATATTATTAAGTTAAAATAAAGTAAAATGGCAAATATAAAAACATCTAAAAAAAGCACAAGAATAGACATGACGGCCATGTGTGACGTTGCGTTTTTGTTATTGTCCTTTTTTATCATGACAGCAACATCAAAAGTACCTGAGCCTAAGCCAGTAGATACGCCTGCGTCAACCATAAAAGCTAAATTGCCAGAAAGAAATTTATTTACTATTACAGTTGGTGATAGTGCAGTATATATTGGAATGTCTGAAAGAGAAACCAGAATTGCTGCCTTGGAAGCTATGTCATTAAAATATGACATTGCTTTTACACCTCAAGAAATAAATGAGTTTTCTTTATTAGATTCATTTGGTGTTCCTTTGGAGCAATTAAAGTCGTTATTAGCTTTAAAAAACGCTGAAAGAAACAAACCTGGTACGCAATCGGGTATTCCTTACAAAGGAGATATTTCTGAAAATGAATTGTCTTTCTGGGTATATTATGCGAATGCAGCAGTTGTTATGGAACAACAAGCTAAAGGTGCAGAAAAGATTAAGGAAATTGAAATAGCTATAAAAGGTAGTTCTAAAGAAAAATATCCAGTTGTAAAGAATGTATTTGACATACTTCAAAAACAAAATATGAATGATTTTTATTTAGTAACTTCTCTAAGAGATGAAGATTTTTAATTAAAATAAAAAAATAACATGGCAGAATTAAATACCGGTGGCGGCGGTGGTAAAGGCGGTAAAGTAAGAAGTAAAAAATCGAATCCAGGTGTTGATTTAACAGCGATGGTTGATTTAGCGTTCTTGTTAATTACTTTCTTTATCCTAACAACCACATTATCTAAGCCACAATCTATGGATTTAGCTTTACCAGATAATACTAAACAGGATGATCCTAACCCACCAGAAACTCCAGCTTTCAGAACTTTAACTGTTGTTTTAGGTAAAAATGATAAGTTAGTGTATTATATAGGACTTACAGATGCGCCTTATATGGAAGACGGAATTAATGGTAAACCTAAGTTGGAAAACTATGGTGGAAAAGGGATTAGAAAAGCACTAATTGCACATAAAAAGTTTGTAATGGATCGTATTGAAGATCCTAAGAAACAAGGGATGACTGTTCTTATTAAAGCAAGTAAATCGGCAAACTATAAAAATTTAGTTGACATTTTAGATGAAATGGCAATAGTAAAACCGTTTTCTTATTCAATTGTTGATGTAACTCCAGGCGATTTAAAAATGCTTGAAGACAATAAAATTAAATAACATAACTTTAAATATAGAAAAATGAGTGAAATTCAAAACATTAGCGAAGCTAGTTTACTTGACAATATATTCGAAGGACGTAATAAAAGTTATGGAGCATACGAATTAAGAACAAATAGTTCGAAGAGAACCGTTTTAGCATTAATTATATCTTCAATATTTTTTATAACCACAGTTTTTGCACTTTATCTTTCAATGAAAAGTAAAGACAAAGAAGAGGTTAAAATTACTAAGGTAGAACTTAAGAAAGTGAAAACTCCAATTAAAAAGGAGGAAAAGAAAATTTTAGAACAAAAGAAGGTGGAACCTATTAAAAAGGTGAAGTCTGTGGTTGACATTGTGAAAAATGTGCCACCAGTTGTTGTAAATAAGAAAACAGTTGAAAATGAAATTCCTCCAGTTGAACCGGATAAAAAATCGGGTTCAGAAACAGCTAAAGGGGATGCAAATGCAAGTCTTGAAAAAACTGGTGAATTAGCGCAAGAAGAACAAAAAGGAGATGATACAGATTACAATCAAATTTTTACTTCTGTACAAGTTCAAGCGTCGCCTCCAGGTGGTATGAATGCTTTTAGAAAACAAATTGCAAGTTCATTCCGTTTACCAGAAGTAGACGAAACTACAACCGGTACTGTTATTGCGAAATTTGTAGTTTGGGATGATGGTTCTATTAGAGACATTCAAATTGTAAAAGAAAGTCCTGCAGGATTAGGTTTAGGAAAAGAGGCCACAAGAATCTTAAATAAATCGCCAAAATGGACACCAGGTGTATATAATGGTAGAAGTGTAAAACAATACTATACATTACCTATTTCAATTCAGATTACAGCAAACGAATAATATGAATTGGTTAAATAATTTAAAACAGAAATCGCCCAAACAGCGATTTCTGTTTATTTTAGGACTTTTAATATTTTGCTTTTATTTGGTTTTGGCTTATCTGGTTACTTTTTGGGATAATTTTCCTTTAGAAGTAGCTATGACAAGAAGAAGAATATTTGGAGGCTTATTAGTTTTATACGCAAGTTTCAGATTTTACAGATTAATAAAAAAAGAGGATGAAGAGTAAAATTAATATAATTATATCCATTTTTGTTTTTACAATTTTAGTATTTTTCTCTTGTAAAAAATCTGAAAATAGTACTGAAGACGAATCTTACGTAAAAGGAAAAGCTGAAATTTATGTAGATGAATCTTTATTGCCAATTGTAGAAGATCAAGAAATGGTTTTTGAAAGTAAATATCAAAAAGCTGACATAAGGCTTATTCCAAAATCAGATTCGGATATAGTAAATTTAGTATTACAACGTAAAATTGATATTGCCGTTCTTTCACACGAATTGACTAAATCGCAAGAAGATAAATTAAAAGCTATTGATGTAATTGGTAAAAACACACCTTTTTGTTCAGATGCTATTGCACTAGTGGTAAATCAAAAATCTTCAAAAACTGCAATTACAGTATCTGAAGTTTTTGATATATTGAAAGGCAAAAATTCAGAGGTTCAATTTGTGTTTGATAATCAAAATTCAAGTACATTAAGTTATTTAATGAATAAAGCGAATGTTAAATCATTGTCAAAAAATATAACTGCTTTAAAAAATAATTTAGAAGTTATTAAATTTGTTTCCGAAAACAATAATTCAATAGGTTTTGTTGGAGTAAATTGGCTTTTGAATCCTTCAATTGAATTGGAAAGTACAATAAAAAATGTTAAAGTTTTAGCTGTTGGCGAAAGCATACAAAAAGCAGTAAAACCTACTCAGTCATATATTGAAACAAAAGAATATCCATTTACACGAAAAATATATTTGTTAAATTATCAGGGTAGAACAGGTTTAGGCATGGGATTTGCTTCTTTTGTAAAAAGTGAGGTTGGTCAGCGTATCATTCTTAAATCAGGATTAGCACCAGTAAAAATACCAACCCGAGAAATAAGAATTGTAAAAAGTAATAAAAAGAAATAAAAAAGAAGAAATGAGAACAATTATTTTATCAAGTTTTGTCACTATTTTATCTGCAGTTGCAGTAAATGCTCAAGATTTAGAGCAAGTTAAAAAAACTATCGATGCCGAAAAATTTTCTGAAGCAAGAAAATCTTTAAAATCAATGGTTGAAACAACGCCAGATAAAGGTAAAAATTACTTTTATCTTGGTCAAGTATATTTGGCGTTAGAAAAACAAGATTCGGCAAAAGTATATTTTGAAAAAGGTAAAGTAGCTAAAGATGCAGGACATTTAAATTTAATTGGTTTAGGACAATTAAATTTATTAGAAGGGAATTCTTCTGCAGCAGAAACTAATTTTGCTTCTGCATTAGCAATAGCAAAAAAGAAAAATACGGAAGAACAAATTTTCATTACACAAGCCTATTTAAAAGCAACTAACCCAGATGTTTCAAAAGCATTAGCAGCTGCAAAATTAGCTGTAGCAAGTGATCCAAAATCGGCCTTAGCGCAAATTGCTTTGGGAGATGCTCTAGTAGCAAACAAAAATGTTAATGATGCATATGTAGCATACAGAACAGCTGGAGAATTAGACAAAACGTCATTAAGAGCACCTTTGCAATTGGCAATTATCACAAGAAATGCGCAAGCTTTCCCAGAAGCATTAAAAGCATTTAATGATATCTTAGCAATTAATCCAAGTTACGGACCAGCTTTTCGTGAAAAAGCAGAAACCAACTTAGCTTGGGCGTATGCAAAAAAATCGCTTTTTGAAGAAAAAATTGCTGCTGCTTTAGAAGATTATAAAAAGTATATGAGTTTAACAGATGTTTCTACAGATGCTAAAATAAAATATGCAGATTTCTTAATCTTATCAAAAAAATGGAAAGAATTAGAAGCGGAAGCTTTAGCGATTCAAAAATTAGATAAAGTAAATCCAAAAGTTTTTAAATATTTAGGATATGCTTATTCTGAAAACGGGAATCCAGATGGAGCTATTAAATCATTAACTGATTATATGACAAAAGTTGATGCTAAAAAAATTAATGGTAAAGATTATTTGTATTTAGCAAAAGCAAAATTAGCCACTTCAATGGACGATAAAGGTATTATTTCTAATCAAGCAAAATTTTCAGAAGCCATTTCAGATTTAACAAAAGCAGCAGAATTAAATCCAAATTTAAATACAGAATTTACTGAAATTGGTATTAAATTATATTCTGGAAAAGCGTATTTAGAAGCTGCAAAATTATTTGAATTAGCAGTTAAAAACACAAATTCAAAAAGTTACAGCCGCGATAATTTTTTATTAGGAAATTCAATTTTGTTCTATTCTGAAAGTAAAACAGCAGCTCAAAAAGCAGCATTAACTGCGGAATTTATAAAAGCTAATAACGCATATGCAGAAGCAATTAGAATTTCTCCAAACACACAAGATGTTTATTTTTACAAAGGACAATTAAACAGAGTAATTGGAACTCCAGAAGCAAATGCACAAGCTGTTTTGGATTATGAAGGATATGTGAAAACAGTAACAGCAAAAGGAGAAACAGAAATGGCAAAAGCAGCAGTTAAAGAAAATTTATTTGAAACCTATTCATTTATTGGAGCAAATTATGCTACAACTGATAAAGCTAAAGCTATAGAAAATTTCAAAAAAGCAGCTGAAATTAATCCAAATGATGTTTTTGTAAAAGAATCTTTACAAGCATTAAATAAATAAAAACACAATTAAAATTTTAAAAACCGATAGCGAAAGTTATCGGTTTTTTTTATGCATTATTTCCAACTCATAAACTTTTACCGTTTACCCTTTACCTTTTACCCTAAATAAATTACCTTTGCACTCAATAAATAATTTATGCTTAACAAAGACACCCAAATATTAGTAGACAAAGGCGAAATGCTTCCTTTGATGGAAGAGTTTTATACCATACAAGGCGAAGGGTTTCATACCGGAACTGCAGCTTACTTCATTCGTGTGGGCGGTTGCGATGTGGGATGTCATTGGTGTGATGTTAAAGAAAGTTGGAATGCGGATTTACATCCTCCAACAGCTGTAGAAAAAATAGTTTCGAATGCAAAATCTTATGCAGAAACCATTGTAATTACTGGAGGCGAACCTCTAACTTGGGATATGAATCCAATTACAGAACGATTAAAAAATGCAGGATTAAATGTTCATATTGAAACTTCTGGCGCTTACGAGGTAACAGGAACTTGGGATTGGTTTTGTTTATCGCCTAAGAAAAACAAATTGCCAGTAACTTCAGCGTATGCCATCGCAAACGAATTGAAAGTTATAATTCACAACAAACACGATTTTATTTTCGCAGAAGAACAAGCAGAAAAAACTAATAAAAACGCCATTTTATTTTTACAACCCGAATGGAGCAAAAAAGAAGAAATGACACCGTTAATTGTAGAGTATGTTATGAACAACCCAAAATGGAGAGTTTCTTTACAAACTCATAAATATTTGAATATACCGTAATAAATTCCAATATTAAAAATTCCAAATTCCAAAATTGAAACTTAAATTATTTACTATTTTTCAACACGGATTTAACAGATTTTAAAATTTCTTTGATTTGTGTTTCAAAAAATAGATTTTGTGTTTTTTGGGATTTTAAATATTGGAATTTAAATTGAAAGTTTTGCCAAATAATCAAAATGTTCACCTTCTAAAAGTAATTCGCATTTTAAACCATTTGCAATAGCTGCATTTTGAAGTGTGTTGTAATCCAAATACAACCAAGGAAAAGTGTCTTCTGTTTCGCCTTTATATTGCACCGTAAAAGTCAATTCGCCATAATATCCTTCAGCTGGAATACTATAAGCACCATCCTCATCTTGATCGTACATATAAATTAGATCTGAAGAATCTATTAAAATTTGTCCGCCTTTATTTAATAACGATTTTAATTTCTGTAAATACTTCGCCGTTTCATTCAAGGTGCCAAAAATCCCAGTTCCATTCATTAAAAGAAGAATCGTATCGAATTTATTTTTTACATCTAAATCTAAAATATTGGCAACTTTCACATTTTCTATGCCACGAAGTTGACAAGCTTTCACAGCATTTTCCGAAATATCAATGGCAGTAACATCTAAATTCCTATCGTTTTGTAATGCTAAAGAATGACTTCCAGCACCACATCCTACATCTAAAACGCTTCCTTTTGCTAATTGTAACGCTTTTTGTTCCAATTCAGGCATTTCATTATAGGTTCTAAACAAATAAGAAACAGGCATTTCATCTGCTTCAGAAATCGAAGTTTCAGTAACTAAATCTTCAGGAGAATTATTCGTTTGGTAATCTAATATGGCTTTTCCAAAAAGGTCTTTCATTGTTATATTTCAAAATTCAACATTCGTTATTCTTAAATCTATATTCAAAATTGTAACTTTGTAGTTCATTAAGACAAATTAATAATGAAGCCATCGTTAAACGAAATTCAAAAGTTAGCCAAAGATACACATATTGAAACTAAAAAATATTTCGATAAGTTAAAAAAACGGGTACCAAAAAATTTAGATTATGTAATGCAAGATTTACACGATGCCGAATTTAAAAAAACCGATTGTTTAGAATGTGCTAATTGCTGTAAAACTACTGGACCATTATTTACAGATGCTGATGTGGAACGAATTTCGAAACATTTAAAACAAAAACCACAACAATTTATAAGTCAATTTTTACGTGTAGATGAAGATAATGATTATGTGTTGAAATCAGTGCCGTGTACGTTTTTAGAATCGGACAATAAATGTTTTATTTACGATGTGCGCCCAAAAGCGTGTAGAGAATTTCCGCATACCGATAGAAAAAAGTTCAATCAAATTACGGATTTAACTTTACTAAACGTAGCGATTTGTCCAGCAGCGTTTAATATTGTTGAGAAGATGAAAGTAAAAATGCCTTTATAAATTAATTGTAAATCAAATATTTCTTTCTCATTTCTTTAAAAACATTCAAGTCAGTTTCCCAACTTTTTCTAATTTCTTTTTCAGAAATTCCTTCAATTATTTGCTCTTGAAGTTTTTTGGTTCCTGCTAATTTCGTAAAAAAATCATTAAAAAAGACAGTTTTATCAGAAGTATTGGCATATGATTTTATTAGCCATTTCAACTCTAATCGACTTACTTTTTTGATTTTAGATAAATCTTCTCCATAACATAAAATGTCTTTATGCATTGGTTCTTTTGAGCCAAAATTCGGAATAGGAGTAAATGAAAAATCTGTTTTCAGTAAAAATGGCGAACCGTATATTTGAAATTGTTTTTCCGTGCCTCTTCCCACACTAACATTCGTGCCTTCAAAAAAGCACAAACTCGCATATAAATTTATAGATTGATCATTTGGTAAATTTGGCGAGGGTTTTACGGGTAAACTATACGGCATATCTCTTTTGTAATTGGCGCAAGGAATTACGGTTAAATTACACGTCAAACCATTTGCTAACCATTTTTCTCCATTAATCATTTTTGCATATTCACCAATAGTCATTCCGTGTAAAACCGGAATGGGGTGCATTCCTACAAAGCTTTTATGTTCTATTTCTAAAACAGGTCCATCTACGATACTTCCATTTGGATTCGGTCTATCTAAAACTAAAAGTTCAATATTATTTTCCGCACAAGCTTCCATTACATAATGTAGCGTTGAAATATACGTGTAAAATCGCGCACCTACATCCTGAATATCAAAAATTACAATATCAATATCTGCTAATTGCTCGGGTTTAGGCTTTTTATTATTTCCATACAACGAAATAATAGGTAAATTGGTTTTAATGTCTTTCCCATCTATAATTACTTCACCAGCATCAGCAGTTCCTCTAAATCCGTGTTCTGGAGCATAGATTTTTTGTAAATCAACTTTATTATCTAAAAGAAAATCAACCAAGTGTTTTTTGTTTTCAACAATTCCAGTCGGATTCGTAACAATACCAATTTTTTTATTCGTTAATATAGGTAAATAGGCGTTGTAATTTTCAGTACCTGTTTTTAGGGCTAAGTTTTTGAACTTTTGGCTTGTTGTTTCGGTTACTATTGCTTTTGATTTCTGACTTTCAACTTTTGACTTTTTCACAGATGAACATCCAAAAGAAAATAATAGTATTAAAATAAATAAAAACGTATTTTTGAACTCAAATTTCATAAGTATATATTTTGAATTTAGAATATTTTATTGCGAAACGACTTATTGTTTCAAAAAGTTATAAAAGTAGTGTTTCTTCACCAATTATAAAAATTGCTATTTGGGCTATTGCTTTAAGTATTTTTATGATGGTGCTCTCAGTTGCAACAGGTATTGGTTTGCAGCAAAAAATACGTGAAAAAATCGCTGCGTTTAACGGGCATATCATCGTTTCAAATTTTGATGATAATCAATCTCAAGTAACTGCAGAACCCTTCGATTCTAAAACATTACACATTTCTCAATTAAGAAAAAATAAATACATTACTCACGTGCAGCCCATAATTACAAAAGGTGCATTAATTAGAACTAAAACGGATGTAGAAGGCGTAGTTTTTAAAGGAGTAGACAACACCTATCAGTGGAAAAATTTGGAAGATTTTTTAGTCGAAGGAAAAATTCCTACCTATAAAGAAGGCGACATCAATCAAGTATTGATTTCCCAATTTTTAGCCAACCGATTAAAATTAAAAGTAGGAAATGCGTTTACTACCTTTTTTATGAAAACACAAGGTAAATTACCAAGTGTTCGAAAGTTTACCATTTCTGGAATTTATAACTCTGGCTTTCAAGAATTCGATTCGTCCTATATAATAGGTAATATACAACATTTACAACGCATCAATAAATGGGAATCATCTCAATTTGGAGCCTATGAAATTTTTATTGACGATTTTTCAAAATTAGACGAACGCGCACAAGAAATATACAAAACCATACCGCCAACATTTAACAGTGTATCCATTTCCGAAAAATATTTCAGTATTTTCGAATGGCTAAAGCTTTTCGATTTCAATATTTTAGTGATTTTAATAATAATGATTGCCGTTGCAACCATAAATATGGTGGTGGCACTTTTGGTTTTAATTCTCGAACGCACCCAACTAATTGGAATGTTAAAAGCACTTGGCGCTAACAATTGGTCCATTCGAAAAATATTTTTATACAACGCAGCCCACTTAATTTCAAGAGGTTTGCTTTGGGGAAATGGAACTGCAATTATATTATTGTTTATCCAAAAGAAGTTCGAAATCATAACACTTAATCCGGAAAGTTACTATGTGTCATCGGCTCCGGTTGATATTAATTTTCTGCATATAGCACTTTTAAATGCAGGAACTATTCTAATTTGCGTCTTGATTTTATTAATTCCATCTTACCTAATTACAAAAATATCTCCAATTAAAGCGTTGAAGTTTTTTTAGCAGCTCTTTCCCGCTCTCCGCTATATCTTTTTGCCTAGTGGACTTTGAAAAAAAGTCCACTATACAAAAAGGATGCCACTACGATCAGGGCTATGGCCTTGTTTTTTCAGTTGAATTTCCTCATTCAACTTTTTTATCAAGAAATCCTGTTATGTAACTTATTGTGCTTCAGAAGCTAAGAAAATACTTTAAAAAAAGATTGC
>NZ_JBIKJI010000150.1:0-4973 GCF_044361065.1 Flavobacterium sp. | reverse complement strand
TGATATTTTTACTAACACAAAATCACCAGGTTTATAATTTTCTTTTGGAAAAACCACTACAGTATTTTGAGAATTTCTGCCGCTCCATTGTTTATCAGAACGTTTTGAATTTTTTTCTATTAATACTTCAACAGTTTGTCCAACAAATCGTTGCGTACGTTCTAAAGCGATACGTTGCTGCAAATCGATAATTTCATTTAACCTGCGTTTTTTTACTTCTTCAGGTACGTCATCGTCCATTTTTCTGGCCGCTAAGGTTCCTGGTCTTTCAGAATAAGCAAACATAAATCCGAAATCGTATTTTACATATTCTAACAAACTCAAAGTATCTTGATGATCTGCTTCTGTTTCTGTTGGAAAACCAGCTATAATATCTTGTGAAAGTGAGATATCTGGAATACGTTTATAGATGTTATCTACTAATGCAATATATTCTTCACGAGTATGTTGACGGTTCATTTCTTTTAGTATTCTGGTACTTCCGCTCTGAACGGGTAAGTGAATGTAATTGCAAATATTATGGTGTTTTGCCATAACCTCAATTACTTCAATATGCATATCTTGCGGATTTGATGTAGAAAAACGAAAACGCATTTTTGGAAATTGCGTCGCACATCTGTCTAATAATTGTGCAAAATCTACTGAAGTGGCTTTTTGCATTTCGCTTGCTTTTTCGAAATCTTTTTTCAAACCACCTCCATACCAAAGGTAACTGTCCACATTTTGACCTAATAATGTCACTTCTTTGTAACCTTTAGCCCATAAATCGGCAATCTCTTCAATAATACTTTCTGGTTCTCTACTACGTTCTCTACCTCTTGTAAAAGGCACTACGCAAAATGTACACATATTATCACATCCTCGAGTTATCGAAACAAATGCTGTAATTCCGTTACTACTTAACCGCACTGGAGAAATATCTGCATACGTTTCTTCACGAGAAAGTATCACGTTTATGGCATCTCTACCGTCTTCTACTTCTTTTAATAAATTCGGAATGTCTTTGTAAGCATCTGGTCCTACAACCATATCTACAATTTTTTCCTCGTCTAAAAATTTTTCTTTCAAGCGTTCTGCCATACAACCCAAAACCCCAACTTTCATTTTCGGATTAATATCGCGTTTTATGGCATTATAAACTTGTAAACGCTTTCTAACGGTTACTTCTGCTTTATCTCTAATAGAACAAGTATTTACCAAAACCAAATCGGCTTCTTCTAAAACTTGAGTCGTATTATAACCTTGATTTGCTAAAATGGACGCCACCACTTCGCTATCGGCAAAGTTCATTTGACAACCATAACTTTCTATAAATAACTTCTTTTGGTTTCCTTGTTTGTTTTCTAAAACCATTGAAGTGCCTTGTTTGCTTTCTTCTATAACCTTTTCTTCCATAAAAACTTCATAATAATTTATTCGAAAATTCATTTCGAAAAAAATTCTGTACAAAGATAGTACTAAATTTCATTATCTGCCAAATTGTCAGCATCAGTTTAACAAAAAATTAAAAAAATTGAGGTGCAACAATTCAAAAAATCAAAAAAACCACACCTATATATATTAATCAAAAAAATAATATACTTTTGCAAAATCAAATTATTGAAAATGGCGAAGAATTTAGTTATCGTGGAGTCACCTGCAAAGGCAAAAACCATTGAAAAATTTTTAGGAACAGATTTCCAAGTAGAATCGAGTTACGGACATATTGCAGATTTACCTTCAAAGGAAATTGGTGTAGATGTGAACGATAACTTTAAACCTAAATATGAAGTTTCTCCAGATAAAAAAGCATTAGTAAAAAAACTAAAAGACTTATCTAAAAAAGCAGATATGGTTTGGTTAGCTTCCGATGAGGACCGAGAAGGAGAAGCTATTTCTTGGCATTTAGCCGAAGAATTAAAATTAGATCCTGCAAAAACAAAACGTATCGTATTTCACGAAATTACAAAAACAGCCATTTTAAAAGCGATTGAAAATCCGAGAGATATCAATTATAATTTAGTAAACGCACAACAAGCTCGTAGAGTTTTAGACCGTTTAGTGGGTTACGAACTGTCTCCTGTTCTTTGGAAAAAAGTAAAAGGCGGATTATCTGCCGGACGTGTACAATCGGTATCTGTGCGTTTAATAGTAGAGCGCGAACGTGAAATTCAGAATTTTAAAGCTGTTGGAAGTTATTCAATTAGCGCTGAATTTACGAATGAAGCTGGAAAAACTGTAAAAGCCAAACTAAATAAAAATTTCAATACAAAAGAAGAAGCTCAAGCATTTTTAGAAAAGAATGTAAATGCGAATTTTAATGTAGCGGATTTAGAAACCAAGCCAACGAAAAAATCGCCAACAGCACCGTTTACGACGTCTACTTTACAACAAGAAGCCGCTCGTAAATTGTATTTACCTGTTGGAATTACGATGCAAATTGCACAACGTTTGTACGAAGCCGGTTTAATCACCTATATGAGAACGGATAGTGTAAACCTTTCTCAGGATGCTATGGCTGCTGCACAAGCTGAAATTACTTCGTATTACGGAGCAGCATATAGTAAACCAAGAAATTACAATACAAAATCAAAAGGAGCGCAAGAAGCGCACGAAGCCATTCGTCCTACAGATATGAGTCGTCATACGGTTGATATCGATAGAGACCAAGCCCGTTTATACGATTTAATTTGGAAACGTACTTTAGCCTCGCAAATGAGTGATGCGCAACTGGAACGAACCAATGTGAAAATTGCTGCGAATACACACAACGAATATTTTTCTGCAACTGGTGAAGTAATCAAATTTGATGGTTTTTTAAAAGTATATTTAGAAGGTAATGATGAAGATGATGAAGAACAAGAAGGTATGTTACCCGCTTTAAAAGTAAACGAAAAACTAAACCATAAATTCATTGCAGCAACAGAACGTTTTAGTAGACCTGCAAGCAGATATACAGAAGCTTCTTTAGTAAAAAAATTAGAAGAATTAGGCATTGGTCGTCCTTCGACTTATGCGCCAACTATTTCCACCATTATCAACAGAAATTATGTTGAAAAAGGAAGTTTTGAAGGTACAGAAAGAAAATACGAGCAATTAACTTTAATTGGTAAAGAAATAAAATCGCAAACGTTAAAAGAAAACTCAGGTTCCGATAAAGGAAAATTAGTTCCAACTGATATTGGAGGAATTGTGACTGACTTTTTAGTAAAAAACTTTGAAAGCATTTTAGATTATAATTTTACTGCTAAAGTAGAACAAGATTTTGATGAAATTGCAGCTGGAAACGAAGATTGGCACAAAATGATGAGTACATTTTACAATCATTTTCATCCAATTGTTACCAAAGTAGAAAACACCGCAGAACGTGAATCTGGAGAACGAATTTTAGGAACCGATCCAAAAACAGGAAAACCTGTAAGTGTTCGATTAGGAAAATACGGCGCAATGGCGCAAATTGGAGCTATTGACGATGAAGTAAAACAATTTGCAAGTTTAAGAAACGAGCAAAACCTAAGCAATATAACATTAGAAGAAGTTTTAGATTTATTTTTATTACCAAAATCTTTAGGAACTTATGAAGGGGAAGAAATTGAAGTAAACAATGGACGTTTTGGACCTTATGTAAAATTTGGAACACAATTTATTTCGCTTTCAAAAGGCGAAGAACCTTTAGATGTAACAATGGAAAGAGCCATCGAATTGATAAATGAAAAAACCAAAGCAGACGCACCTATTGCTACCTATGACAATTTACCTGTTCAAAAAGGCGTAGGCCGATTTGGACCTTTCTTAAAATGGAATGGTATTTTTATCAATGTAAATAAAAAATACAATTTTGATAATTTATCGCAAGCTGATATCAATGAATTAATTGAAGATAAACAACAAAAAGAAATCGAAAAAGTACTTCATTATTGGAAAGAAGAAGGTATAAAAGTAGAAAAAGCGCGTTGGGGAAGATCTGTAATTACAAAAGGAAAAATTAAAATTGAACTGAGTAAAGATATAGATGCTACAAAATTAACTCTTGAAACGGTAAAAGAGATGATTGAGAAAAAAACACCCCCTAAAAAAGCAGCGACAAAAAAAGCACCAGCTAAAAAAACTGTAGCAAAAAAGAAATAATTTTATGATATTCGAATATTTACAACCTGTATCTGAAGAAATTCAAGAATTTACAACTCAATTATCTAATCAAACATTAGGTAAAAAAATTGTAATGCATACAGCTACCGATTATCCTAATTTAGAAAACATATCCATCGCAATTATTTGTGTAAACGAAAATAGAGGTGCAAATTTAAACAACGATTCATTTGACTTTACCAACTTCCGTAAAGCATTTTACAGATTATTTCCAGGAAATTGGAACAAAGGCATTGCCGATTTAGGAGATGTATTAGTTGGAAACGAAACAAGTGATACTTATTTTGTATTAAAAACCATTTGTGCCAGTTTAATCAAACAGAAAATCATACCTTTGGTCGTTGGTGGTTCGCAAGATTTAACTTACGCTATGTATCGTGCTTTTGATCAATTAGACCAAATGGTAAATTTAGTCGCAATTGATAATAAATTCGATTTTGCAAAAGATGAAAAATTAGAATCTGATTCGTATTTATCAAGAATAATTGTTGAAGAGCCAACTAATTTATATAATTTCTGCAGTATAGGATATCAAACGTATTACACTTCTCAAGAAGAAATTGATTTAATTGAGAAATTGTATTTTGACACCTATAGATTAGGCGAAATAAGTAAAAACCCAGCTATTGTAGAGCCTATCTTTAGAGATGCGGATATTATTAGTCTTGATTTAAAATCTATAAAATCATCCGATTCAGGAAATACGACAGAATTTTATCCAAATGGATTTGATGGTAGAGAAATCTGCACTTTAGCACGATATGCAGGAATAAGTGATAAAGTAAGTGCTTTTGGAATTTTCAATCAATTTTTCAATACCAACGAAAACGAAATTATTGCACAAA
>NZ_JBIKJI010000027.1:0-18510 GCF_044361065.1 Flavobacterium sp. | reverse complement strand
AATTACAAGATATTATCGCGATTTTAGGTATGGAAGAATTATCTGAAGAAGATAAATTAGTCGTATCTCGTGCTCGTAAAGTACAACGTTTCTTATCTCAACCTTTCCACGTAGCAGAACAGTTTACAGGAATTCCAGGTGTTTTAGTAGATATCAAAGATACAATCAAAGGATTTAATATGATTATGGATGGTGAATTAGACCGTTTACCAGAATCAGCATTTAACCTTAAAGGAAGTATCCAAGAAGCTATCGAAGCTGGAGAAAAATTATTAGCAGAAGCATAGTCAATGGACAATTATCAATTGATAGTTGACAATTAATTATCCATTGTCAATTATTAATTATCAATTATAAAAGTATGATTTTAGAAATAGTATCACCAGAAGCCACTTTATTTTCAGGAGAAGTAACATCTGTTTCTGTTCCAGGAATTAATGGCGAATTTCAAATGTTAAACAATCACGCGGCGGTAGTTTCCATTTTACAAAAAGGAAATGTAAAAATTAGTGCAGCAAGTTTTAATATTGATAAAAACAACGAAGCAAAATTTACAAAAGTAAATGATCAAACGTATTGGTTAGCGATTCAATCTGGTACTATAGAGATGAACAACAATAAAGTAATTGTTTTAGCAGACTAAATCCGTTATTTATTAAAATAACAATCCCGATAAGTGTTTTCTTATCGGGATTTTTTTTATTTTTACATATATGAAAATTCCAAAAGCACTTCAGCAAAAATTACACTTTCGAAAAGAAGCAAATGCTTTACGAAAATTACCTGTGCCTACAAGTGGAATCGATTTTTCATCTAACGATTATTTAGGTTTTGCTAAAAATGAACAAATATTTGATGTTACACACCAATATTTAGTTGATAATACTATCAAAATTAACGGTGCAACAGGTTCCCGATTAATTTCAGGAAATCATAATTTGTATGACATTACGGAAAAATATATTGCAGCTTTTCATCAATCTGAAGCAGCTTTAATTTTTAATTCGGGTTACGATGCTAATGTTGGTTTTTTTAGTGCTGTGCCGCAAAGAAATGATGTTATTTTATACGACGAGTTATGTCACGCTTCCATTCGTGATGGCATTCAAATGAGTCACGCCAAATCGTATAAATTCCAACATAATGATTACGAAGATTTAGAAGCAAAAATTTCCAAAATTCAAACGCCAAATTCCGAATTCCAAACAATTTATATCGTTACAGAATCCGTTTTTTCAATGGATGGCGATTCGCCTAATATAGAAACATTAGTGCAACTTTCAGAAAAATTTAAGGCACTTTTAGTAGTTGATGAAGCGCACGCGTTGGGAGTGTTTGGAGAAAAAGGCGAAGGCGTAATTCAATCGCAACAACTTCAAAATAAAGTATTTGCCAGAATTATGACGTTTGGAAAAGGTTTAGGCTGTCACGGTGCGGCTATTTTAGGAAGTTCTGAATTAAAAGAATATTTAGTCAATTTTGCCAGAAGTTTTATTTATACAACCGGACTTTCGCCTCATTCGGTAGCTACAATTTTAATTTCGTATCAAAATTTGCTTCAGTCGGATGAACTTCAAAAATTAAAAGAAAATATTACTTTTTTCAATCAGCAAAAGCAGCTTTTAGGGATAAAACCCTTGTTTGTTTATAGTAAATCAGCCATTCATTCAGCTATACTTCCTGGAAATGATAAAGTAAAAAATATCGCAACTAAATTACAAGAAAAAGGATTTGAAGTAAAAGCAATTTTGTCTCCTACCGTTCCAGAAGGTCAAGAAAGACTTCGATTTTGTTTACATTCATATACTACAGAATTAGAAATGAAAAATGTCTTGACAGAATTGAATACTTTGGTCTTTAATTTATAAATTACTTATGGAAAATGCTAAGTTTTGTCAAATTGCTAATTATCAATATTCCTCTGAAGCGTATTTGTTTAAAGGAAAATTAGAATCCGAAGGGATTGAGGTTTTTCTGCAAAATGAAAACACAATTAATACAGATCCTTTGTTGAGCAATGCTTTAGGCGGTGTTAAATTATTTGTACAATCAGAAAATGCCATAAAAGCCAAAGAAATTTTAAATTCCATTCCAGAATATTCTGTTGATGATAAAGGCGAATTATTATTATGCCCGAGTTGTGGTTCTCAAAAAATCACTATGGTTACCACAATTAAAGATTTTAAATCTTTTTTTGCTTTCATTTATGGTTTACTTACGTTATCAATGCCATTATTTTCGAAACAAAAATATAAGTGCGAAAGCTGTAACTTTGAATTTTAAAAAAAATTCCACAAAGATTCGCTAAATTCTACAAAGTTTCACAAAGTTTTTATTTGTATTTTTGTGTAGCTCAGCGGACACTTTGTGAATCTCTGCGAAACAACTCAAAAATATGAAACTATTTATAACAGGAATTGGTACAGATGTAGGCAAAACAATTGCCTCATCTATTATTGTAGAAGCCTTAGAAGCCGATTATTGGAAACCCATACAAGCGGGCGATTTAGATAATTCGGATACAAGTAAAGTAGAAAAATATGTATCAAATACAACTACAACTTTTCATAAAAACGCGTATGCTTTACAGACACCTGCAAGTCCGCATTATGCTGCTGAAATAGATGGAATCACAATAGATTTAAAACAAATTAAGGAGCCATCCTTCGACAAAGCTCATTTGGTAGTTGAAGGCGCAGGTGGAATTTTAGTTCCATTAAATAGCTCAGATTGTGTTATTGATATTATTCAACCTGATTACAAAGTAATTGTGGTTTCTCGTCATTATTTAGGAAGTATCAACCATACCTTAATGACAATTGAAATTCTAAAAGCAAGAAAGTTAAATGTGGCAGGAATTATTTTTTCTGGTGATGAAAATAAAGCTACAGAAAGCATCATTTTAGAAAAAACAAAAGTTCCTATGATTGGAAGAATTGATAACGAACCGTATTTCGACCAAAATTTAATTAAATATTACGCGGATTTGTTTCGAGAAAATCTTCAAAAAATAGAATAGATTATAGAAATAGCCTTTATCTTTGTACTATAATTTTAGAATTTACGAGTATCTTTTTTCTATGCTCTATTTTCTATATTCTAAAAAAAATGACACTTTCAGAAAAAGATAGTTTATATAACTGGCATCCGTATACACAACATAAAATAAATTCGCATTTTCCTGCTATAGTAAAAGGGAAAGACGAATTTTTATGGGATGAAAACGGGAAACAATATATTGATGCAATTGCGTCTTGGTGGGTGAATCCCTTCGGGCATAGTAATACGTTTATTGCAGATGCCATTTACAAACAACTTACGACTTTAGAACACGTTTTGTTTGGCGGTTTTACCCATAATGTTGTGGTAGAATTAGCTGAGAAATTAGTTGAGATCTTACCTTCCAATCAAAGAAAGTTCTTTTATTCTGATAACGGTTCTACGGCTGTGGAAGTAGCTATAAAAGCGTCTTTTCAATATCATTATAACAAAGGAATTAAAAAAAACACCATTATTGCTTTTGAAGATGCCTTTCACGGAGATACTTTTGGAGCAATGGCTGTAAGTGGTATTGGCTTGTTTACAGAAGCGTTTCAAGATGCATTAATTAATGTAGTTCGAATTCCGGTTCCTACAAAAGGCAATGAAGAAATTTCAAAATTAGCATTAGAAAAAGCAATTTCTGAAAATGAAGTCGCTGCTTTTATTTTCGAACCTTTGGTTTTAGGTGCTGCTGGAATGGTAATGTACGAAGCTGCTGAATTAGACAAGTTGCTTTCAATTTGTAAGAATAATGATGTTTTCACCATTGCAGATGAAGTGATGACAGGTTTTGGAAAAACAGGAAAACTGTTTGCTTGTGATTATTTGAAAAACCAACCCGATATGATGTGTTTGAGTAAAGCACTTACGGGAGGCACAATTCCAATGGCGATTACGACTTTTTCACAAGAAATTTTTGATGGTTTTGTGAGCGATAACGTGAATCAAGCGTTATTACACGGACACACATTTACCGCAAATCCAACAGGTTGTGCTGCAGCATTGGCAAGTATTTCTTTATTAGAAAAACCTGAAACTTTTGATAACATCAATAGGATTAACGCTTCGCATCTTGAGTTTGAAAAATATATTTCTAAGCATACTAAAGTAAAATCGACTCGTGTTTTAGGAGTTATTTTTGCTTTAGAAGTTCAAGTTTCCGAAAAACAAGACTATTATAGTAATTTGCGTAACCAATTTTATAATTTTTTTATAGATAAAGGTATCATTTTGCGACCAGTTGGTAATGTGATTTATATTTTACCTTCTTACATTATTTCAGAAGGAAGTTTGCAACAAATTTATACTACTATCGAACAAGCTTTAAACGAAATTCAATGTTAAAACAACCCTTTTATATACATTCAATTGCTTCTATATCTGCATTAGGAATTACATCTGCCGAAATTTGGGATAATTATTTGCATAAAAATTCGTTGTTTCAAAAGTTGACAGCCAATAAAAAAGAATATTGGGTTTCTAAATTTTCAGATAAAGAAATTACTTTTTTAAATACTATTACAAATTCAGATTCCAAATACAAACATTTGGATAAATCGGTAGTTATGGCGATTTTGGTTGCCAGAAAATGCTTTGAAAACAGTAATTTTTCGAATAAAAATATTGGAATTAATTTTGGTTCTTCTCGAGGGGCTACCACATTATTTGAAAAGCATCATACCGATTTTATAACTAATGGCGTAGTTTCTACGTTTACATCACCAGCTACAACTTTAGGAAATATTTCGAGTTGGGTGTCGCACGATTTACAAACTAATGGTCCAGAAATATCTCATTCTATTACTTGTTCCACAGGTTTGCACGCTATATTAAACGGAATTGCTTGGTTGCAATCGGGAATGTCAAATCAGTTTTTAGTGGGAGCAAGTGAAGCACCTTTAACACCATTTACGTTAAGTCAAATGACGGCCTTAAAAGTGTATTCTAATGAAGATAATGCTTTAGCGAATAAATGTTTGGATTTTGAAAAAACATCTAATACAATGGTTTTGGGTGAAGCGGCGGCTTGTTTATCGTTATCACTTTCTTCAGAAAATGCAATTGCTAAAATTACAGGAATTGGCTTTGCTACAGAAATTTTATCAAGTAGTACATCTATTTCAACTGAAGCGAAATGTTTTCAGAAATCGATGAAAATGGCTATTGGAAGCTATACTGTTAATGATATAGATGCGATAGTAATGCACGCGCCAGGAACTATTCAGGGTGATAAAACGGAATTTGAAGCCATAAAAAAAGTGTTTGGTAACAAATTACCTTTGTTAACATCAAATAAATGGAAAGTAGGACATACGTTTGCTGCGTCTGGATTATTAAGTATTGAATTGGCCATATTGATGCTTCAAAACCAATATTTTATTGAAACGCCCTTTTATAAAAATCAAAACACGACTAAGAAATTGAATAGAATATTGGTAAATGCCGTTGGATTTGGCGGAAATGCTGTTTCTGTTTTGATTGAGTTGTAAAAAAAAGTCCAAATGTAAATTTGGACTCTTTTATTTCTTATATTAAATTCAGTATCGAATCTGGGAAAATTCCTATCAGAATTAATAATACTGTAGCTACTATTCCAACTATATAATATTCTGAATGATTGGCGTATTCTTTACCATATGTAGGTTCTTTTGTATACATAGCAATTACTATTTTAAAATAATAGTAAACTGCAATCATCGAATTAATTATAGCGACAATTGCCAATCCAATAAAACCGCTTGTGATAATTTGATTTAGTAAGAAAAATTTAGCAAAAAATCCTGCTAAAATTGGGATTCCAGCCATTGATAATAAAGCAATGGTAATAATAAAAGCCATTAATGGATGTTTTTTACCTAATCCATTAAAGTTTTCTATTTGATCGTTATCTTCATTTTTAGTAACAAATAAAATTACTGAAAATGCGGCTAATCCAGCTATTGCATAAGATGCGGCGTAAAATAATAAATTGTTTTCTGCGGCATTTATGTTTAATAAAGTTAAAAGCATAAATCCAGTATGTGAAATACCTGAATAAGCAATAACTCTTTTTATTTTTTTCTGACGAAGTGCCATTACGTTACCAAATAACATAGTTGCAATTACCACCACAACAATTACTTGTGTATAACTGTAAAGCATTTGGCTGTTTAATATTGTAATTAACTTAAAGAAGGAAGCCATAGCTGCAACTTTAGCTAACGTACTCATTATTGCCGTTACTTGAGTTGGAGCGCCTTCATATACATCTGGAGCCCAGAAATGCATTGGTGTAGCGGCTACTTTAAACAGCATTCCAATTGTAATTAAAATCACCCCAATGTAAAACCAAAATTCAGTACTTGCTGAGATTGATGCTTCGTATAATGTTCCGATATCAAAAGTACCAGTTGCACCGTATAACATCGTAATTCCAAATAATAAAATACCTGAAGCAAAAGAACCCATTAAAAAGTATTTCATACCGGCTTCATTACTTTTTATGTTTAATCTATCACTTCCTGCTAATACATATAATCCAATAGATAGTACTTCAATTCCTAAGAAAAACATAGCTAAATTGCTAAAACTTACCATTGCTACTGCGCCAGAAAGCATAAATATTTTTATCGAAATAAAATCTGATAATTTTGAACTGTTTTTGTAGCTCGGCGCACTCATTAAAATGAGCAAAGCCGTTAATAATATAAATAAACTTGAAAATGCTTTTGCAAATTTATCTGAAATTATCATTGATTCGTAACCTGAGATTTCAGGTAATTCATCAATTAAGTTTACACCAAATAATCCCATTAAAGCGATTATTGACACAGGAATAATAATCTTTTTTAGATTCATTATTTCTGCTAATAAACAAAATATTCCGATTCCTATTATAGCAATTAATGTAGTCATTTTATGATGATTATTATTTAATTTGAGTTAAAATTGATTGTAAACTTGGCGTAATTAAATCGATAATTGGTTGTGGAAATAATCCGAAGAAAATTGTTAAACCTACTATAATTACTAATACAATGCTTTCTTGTTTTGTTATTTTTTTAAATGATTTTGTTTCTGATCCAAGCATTACTTTTTGAAACATTCGTAACATATAAAATGCGCCTAAAATAATTGTTGTACCTGCAACCACAGCATACCAGATATTTACTTTAAATAAACTGTAAAGTAAATTAAATTCGCCAATAAAATTAAAAGTCGTTGGTAACGCAACAGATGCTAACATTATAATCATAAATAATGATGCGAAATAAGTGTCTTGAATTCTGATTCCGCCCATTTCTTTAATTTCGTAGGTATTGTATCTGCTGTAAATTAATTCTACAACATAAAATAATCCAACAATTACAATTCCGTGAGAAAGCATTTGTAAAACCGCACCTTGGAATCCTTCAAAAGTTAAAGAATATAAACCAGCAGCAATTAAACCAACGTGTGATAAAGACGAATAGGCTAAAAATTTCTTAATGTCTTTTTGTTTTAATGTTACAATCGCACCATAAATGATTCCAGCAATTGACAATGCAACAATATATGGAATGTGTGCTTTTGCTACTTCATCTGTTAATGGCAATTGCCATCTTAGCACACTATATAATCCCATTTTCAACATAATTCCAGACAATAACATCGTACCAACAGCAGGCGCTTTGCTATACGTGTTGGCTTGCCAAGTATGAAATGGAATCAATGGAATTTTAATGGCATAGGCTAAAAAGAAAGCAACGAAAATATATGTTTTTTCTGAAGTTGTTAGTTGTAACGCATATAGTTTATTGATGTCAAAACTACCACCCTTTGTATACAAATAAATGAAAGCTAAAAGCATAAATAAGGATCCTGCAAACGTATAAATAAAGAATTTTAAAATGGCTTTTTTACGTTCTTCCAAATCTCCATTACCCCAATTTAAGGCAATAAAATAAATAGGAATTAATGCAATTTCCCAAAAGATGTAATATAAAATTCCATCTGATGCTAAAAACGTTCCTGCCATAGCAAAACCCATAAATAGCATTAATGCATAAATAGATCTTGAATTTTCAAATTTTGTGATGAATCCAGATAAAATAATTAAGGGTAATAATCCGGTGGTTAACAATAACATCACTAAAGATAAACCATCAACGTGTAAGGCGAAGTTTATGTTGAGTTGAGTAATCCAAGGTACATTTACATCTAAATTTTCACCTGCTTGATAAGCATTTAAATTTAATAGAGTCACTCCGAAAGCAGCAATGCTTGAAACTAAAGCTATTTTAGGTGCGAACTTGTTTCCTGATAAATAGGTGACAATTGCGCCAACTAATAATACAATTAAAACGATACTACTATCCATTATTTTACATCTCGAATTATAAATACATAAACTAAAAACCCAACCATTCCGAAAATGAATGCAAATAAATACACCCCAATATTACCATTTTGAATTTTCTTCCCTTTAATAGATAATGCATATGTAGCACCACCTAAACCAATAACTGCTTGTGAAATAAATTTCTCCACATATTTTTTAGCAAAATTGGAAATCATATAGATTGGTTTCACAATTGTTGCCATATAAATTTCATCTAAATAATATTTGTTCGATAAAACTTTGTGTAACCCTTGAACTTCTGAATCAGCGACTGGAATTTCTTTTTTCTTTAAATATTTAGAATAAGCTATTGCAATTCCTAATAAAGCTCCAATAGTTGCTACCGCCATTAACGTATATTCCGTTGTTCCTAATGTATGTGCCTCGTGTGATTTGTGTGCGAATAACGGCGCTAAATAATGATTTAACCAACTGTTTCCTGGTAAGCTGATGGCTCCACCGATAGCAGCCAATGTTGCCAAAATGATTAATGGAATAGTAATTAATGCTGGGCTTTCGTGTAAATGATGTTTTTGTTCCTCAGTTCCTCTAAAGTCGTTAAAGAAAGTTAAATACATCAAACGGAACATATAAAATGCAGTCATAATAGAAGCAATCGAACCAACAACCCATAATGGAATGTTACTGTGAAAAGCCGTCATTAAAATTTCGTCTTTAGACCAAAATCCAGAGAAGGGAAAAATACCTGAAATAGCTAAAGTTGATATCATCATTGTCCAAAAAGTAATTGGCATTACTTTTCTTAAACCACCCATATTTCTCATATCTTGTTCTCCGTGTAACGCGTGAATTACAGAACCTGAACCTAAGAATAAACAAGCTTTAAAGAAAGCGTGAGTAATTACGTGGAATACGGCTACTTCATAAGCGCCTAATCCTAATGCTAAAAACATTAAACCCAATTGGGATACTGTTGAATACGCTAAAACTTTTTTAATATCGTTTTGTACCAAACCAATTGATGCTGCTACAATTGCAGTGATTGCACCAACGATTGCAATTACGTTTTGAATTTCTGGTGTTAAATCGAATAAGAAATTCATTCTGGTAATCATAAAAATACCTGCTGTTACCATTGTTGCTGCGTGAATTAATGCAGAAACCGGTGTTGGTCCAGCCATTGCATCTGGTAACCACGTAGCTAAAGGTAATTGTGCTGATTTACCACAAGCTCCAATAAATAAACATAAAGCTGCTATTGATAAAAGGCTAGGAGTGATTAAATCTTTTCCTAATAAGGCTTTTATTTCTAAAAATTCTAAAGTTTGAAAATGGAAACCTAAAATAAAAATTCCAATTAGGAAACCTAAATCTCCAATACGGTTCATAATAAATGCTTTTTTCGCAGCATCATTATAATCTTGGTTTTTATACCAAAATCCGATTAGTAAGTATGAACATAAACCTACGCCTTCCCAACCAATGAACATAATTAGTAAGTTACTTCCAGCTACTAAAGCAATCATAAAGAATACAAACAAATTTAAATAGGAGAAAAATTTGTGCATATTTTCATCTTCATGCATGTAACTAATCGAGTATAGATGAATCAAAGCCCCAATTCCTGTTACAAACAACAACCATAAAACAGATAATTGATCTAATAAGAAAGAAAAATTTATTTTAATGTTTCCAATTGAAAACCAATCTGCCAAATGAAAAGTTATGGCTTTTCCATCGGTATTAATTTGAAAAAATAATGAAATCGCACATAAAAAAGACACAACAATTGCTGTTGTTCCTATTGCACCAGAAATTGTTTTTCCTAATGATTTACCGAAAAATGTGTTGATTAAAAAACCAACTAACGGCGTAAATAATAAGAGTAATATTGTAGTATTCATTTAGAATTATCCTTTTAGATTTTTTAAATTATCGATGTCAATATTTCCAATATTTCTAAATACCGAAACAAGAATAGCCAATCCAACAGCTACTTCAGCTGCAGCGACTGCCATAGTGAAAAATACAAAAACTTGCCCTGATGGATCTTCATGATACGAAGAAAACGCAACCAAAAGTAAGTTGACAGCATTTAACATAATTTCAATTGACATAAACATGATTATGGCATTTCTTCTGTATAGAAGTCCAAACGCACCAATACAAAACAGCAATGCTGAAAGTGTAATGTAGTTTCCAATACCAACGTGTTCTAATATGTTCATAATTAAATTTTTTCTTCTTTTTTAGAAATTAATACGGCACCAATCATAGATACTAAAAGTAAAACAGAAGCAAATTCGAAAGGAACTTGGTACTCATTTAATAATACTTTTCCTAGTACTTTTATGGATTGATAGTCTACACCAGAATTTACATATTCTATATTTTCTGGTTGTGCTTTACGAAGCGCTGCAATTAAAACCAATCCTAAAATTCCAGCTGAAAAAACGGCTGCAAGTTTTGCATAAAGTGGTTTAGATGTTTCGTCTTCTTTGTCTAAATTCATAAGCATTAAGGTAAATAACAATAATACCATAATAGCTCCTGCATACACTATAATATGTACGATAGCCAAAAATTGCGCATTAAATAGTAAGTAATGTCCTGCTAATGAGAAAAAACATATTACTAAATAAATAGCACTATGAATTGCGTTCTTGCTGAAAACAGTTAAAAATGCAGTTCCTAATGTTATGGCTGATAATATATAAAAAACAATTTCTATCATAATTAATTTACGGTATTAGTTTGCGTGTTTTTAATTGCCATATCTAAAGGCATCACAAGTTTATCTTTTCCGTAGATAAAATCTTCTCTTTCGTAACCAGAATTTACAATTTTCTTAGATTTTGTTAAGTAAATAGCTTCTTTAGGACACGCTTCTTCACATAATCCACAGAAAATACAACGCAACATATTTATTTCATAAATTTCAGCGTATTTTTCTTCTCTGTACAAATGTTTTTCATCTGCTTTTCTTTCTGCAGCTTTCATTGTGATGGCTTCAGCAGGACAAGATAAAGCACATAATCCGCAAGCGGTACATCTTTCTTTTCCTTCTTCGTCACGCATTAACATATGTTGTAAACGAGCAACTGGACTCATTTCGCGAACTTCTTCAGGATATTTTATGGTTACTTTTCTTCTAAACAAATGTTTAAGAGTAGTCCATAATCCTTTCAGAATTGTCCAAACGTAAATTCGTTCTAAGAATGTCATTTCCTTATTGGAAACTTCCATTTTTCTTCCTGATAATGATATTTGTTGTATTGACATTTTCTTACTAATTAAATAAAACCATTACAATTCCTGTAATAATAATATTAATAACCGCTAATGGTATTAATATTTTCCAACCCAAATGCATCAATTGATCGTATCTGAAACGTGGAATCGTCCATCTTACCCACATATAGAAAAAGATGAAGAAACATATTTTTGCGAATAAAGTTAAAAATCCTAATAACGCACCAATATTTATTCCCCAATTTTCATTTACCCAAGCCATTCCTGGAAAATGGTAACCTCCTAAAAACACCACAGCTAAAATAGTTGAGGAAATAAACATATTTGCATATTCAGCAAATAAATAGAAGCCCATTTTCATTGATGAATATTCGGTATGATAACCACCAATTAATTCTGATTCACATTCTGCTAAATCGAATGGTGTTCTGTTGGTTTCTGCAAACGAACAGATTAAGAAAATCAAAAATGCTAATGGTTGATAGAAGATATTCCATCCGTCATTGGCTTGCATTACAGTAATATCTTTTAAAGATAAAGAACCCGACATCATTAAAATGGAAATCATGGCCAATCCCATCGCCACTTCATAAGAAATCATTTGTGAAGAAGCACGAACGGCTGACATTAATGAATATTTGTTGTTTGATGCCCAAGCACCTATCATAATTCCGTAAACTCCGATTGATAATACGCCAAAAACATACAAAATTGATACATCAATATCTGTAGCTTGAAGTAAAACATCTCTTCCGAAAACGTGAATTTTATCTCCCCATGGAATTACTGCACTTGTAATTAATGCGGTACTCATGGCAATAGCTGGACCTAAAATAAATAAAAATCTATTTGGTGTATTTGGGAAAAATTCTTCTTTAGTAAATAATTTGGCTCCATCGGCAAGTGGTTGTAAAAGTCCACCCCATCCTGCACGATTTGGTCCAACACGGTCTTGTAAAAACGCAGCAACTTTACGTTCTGCCCAAGTAGAATACATTGCCATAAGCATAGTTAATGCAAAAACTACAACTATGATGACGCTTTTTTCTATAATAAATGCACTATCCATTAGTTATTTGTATTTTTTAATGGAACACCTGACATACTAATTTTAACACGATCTTCATCGCGACCTAATAATATGTTTTTTTCTGTATCTATATTTACTTTTTCCAAAGTACGAGTATAATTGTTTTGGTTGATTACAGAATCTTTTGCAAATTTTTTCGGACCTTCAATTGTCCAGTCTGACACTTCTTTTTTATCGAAACGACAAGTGTTACAAATAAATTCTTCTACTTCACCATATTGGTCTTTTCTACCCGTAATTCTTTGAATTTCGTTTCCGAACATCCAAACAGTTGTTTTTCCACAACAAGTTGTACATTCTCTGTGTGCATCAAAAGGTTTATTAAACCATACTCTGCTTTTGAAACGGAATGTTTTGTCTGTTAATGCTCCAACTGGACAAACATCAATCATATTCCCAGAAAATTCATTATCAATCGCAGCAGAAACACAAGTTGAAATTTGTGCATGGTCTCCACGATTTAAAACACCATGAACTCTTTTATCTGTTAATTGGTCAGCTAAAGTCGTACAACGTTGACACAAGATACAACGGTTCATGTGTAATTGAATTTTATCGCCAATATTTTCTGGTTCAAAAGTTCTTTTTTCTTCAATGAAACGCGTTTCTGATTTTCCGTGTTCGAAACTTAAATCTTGTAAATTACATTCTCCGGCTTGGTCACAAACAGGACAATCTAAAGGGTGATTAATTAATAAAAACTCGGTTACAGATTTTCTGGCTTCTGTTACTCTGTCTGAATTTTTACTATTCACTTCCATACCATCCATACATCCTGTAACACAAGATGCCATTAATTTTGGCATAGGTCTTGGATCAGCTTCACTACCTTTAGCCACTTCGACTAAACAGCAACGACATTTTCCACCGCTTCCTTTTAATTTCGAATAATAACACATGGCTGGCGGCACTAAATCGCCTCCAATCATACGTGCAGCTTGCAGGATAGTTGTTCCTGGTTCTACTTCAACGCTTTGTCCGTCTATGGTTACTTTCATGTATTGTTAGTCTTAATGTCTTAATGTCGAATGTCGAATGTCTTTATACCGAAGTGTTCGATTTTATAACTTTGGACTTTCCGATTTCAGACTACTTTTGTAAATATTTAATAAATCCACTAATTAATTTTGAAATATCTGAAATATCTGTAAATATTTCTTCAAATTCGGTTTTTGTAATATAATTTAAATCAAAAGTAAATACATTTGAGATCTTACTTCTCCTGCCGATGCTTTTGCTATATATAAAAAATAAACAAATTCTTTATCTGTATTTCTTTCAAAACCTTCAGCTATATTAGATGATATTGAAATTGATGCTCTTCTTATTTGTCTTACCAAATCAAAATCTTTTTTAAAATTTTGATTTTCTGTTATTTCATAAATTCTTTTGTTAAATATTCTGGCTTTTTGCCAAGAATTAATTTCTTCAAATGAATTAAATTTTCCCATTCTGCTGACTTTATGACTTTACAACATTTCAACTTTTGACTTAACAAAAGGTTCGTTCACATAATGGTTTCTATCTTTAATTTTTTCTGGGAATCTTACATGGTATTCAAATTCTTCTCTGAAGTGACGAATAGCAGCAGCTACTGGCCAAGAAGCAGCATCGCCTAATGGGCAAATGGTGTTTCCTTCAATTTTTGATTGAATATTCCAAAGTAAGTCGATGTCTTCTTCACGTCCTTGACCATTTTCAATTCTCCATAATATTTTCTCTAACCAACCCGTTCCTTCACGACAAGGCGTACATTGTCCGCAACTTTCATGGTGATAGAAACGTGAGAAATTCCATGTGTTTCTTACGATACAAGTCGTATCATTATAAACAATAAAACCTCCAGAACCTAACATTGAACCTGTTGCGAAACCTCCATCTGATAAGGATTCGTAGGTCATTAATCGGTCTGTTCCTGCAGCGGTTTTGTATATTAAATGTGCTGGTAAAATCGGCACAGAAGAACCTCCAGGAACTAAAGCCTTTAAAGGTCTGTCATCAATCATACCTCCACAGTATTCGTCAGAATTCATAAATTCTTCTACTGTAATACCCATTTCAATTTCGTACACACCTGGATTTTTAATATGTCCAGAAGCAGAAATTAATTTGGTCCCAGTAGATCGTTCTAAACCAATTTTCGCATATTCAGCTCCAGAATTCATTACAATCCAAGGTACAGCTGCAATAGATTCTACATTATTTACGACAGTTGGGTTCGCCCATAATCCTGAAATTGCAGGAAATGGTGGTTTGATACGAGGATTACCTCTTTTGCCTTCTAAAGATTCGATTAAAGCTGTTTCTTCTCCACAAATATATGCTCCCGCACCAACGTGAACATATAAATCTAAATCGAAACCAGAACCTTTAATATTTTTACCTAACCAACCTGCAGCATAAGCTTCTTTGATAGCTTTTTCTAAAATTTTGTACACCCACATATATTCTCCTCTAATATATATGTATGAAAGATTAGCGCCAAGTGCAAAACTTGAAGTAATCATTCCTTCAATTAATAGGTGAGGAATATATTCCATTAAGAAACGGTCTTTAAAAGTACCTGGTTCTGATTCGTCTGCATTACAAACTAAATGACGTGGTTTTCCTGATTTTTTATCGATAAAACTCCATTTCATCCCTACTGGGAAACCTGCACCACCACGACCACGAAGTCCTGAAGCTTTTACTTCTTCAGTAATATCGTCTGGTTGCATGGTTAACGCTTTTTCCACTGATTTATAACCGCCATTTTCACGGTATACATCATAGGTTTTAATTCCTGGAATATTTATTTTGTCTAATAATATTTTTCTTCCCATGATATTATTTATCGTGTAAAGTTATTTTTTCTGCTTTGCAATCTTCAATTAAAGTATCGAAGGATTCCTTTGATAGTTTTTCGTGATAAAAATCGCCTAATTGCAACATTGGAGCATATCCACAAGCGCCTAAACATTCTACACCAACTACTTGAAACAATCCGTCTGAAGTAATTTCTCCTTCTTTCACGCCCAATTTAGAACAAGCGTAATCCATTAAATCCTCTACACCGCGAGTAGCGCAACAAGATGTTCTACAAAATTCGAACATGTATTTAGCCACAGGTTTTGTGTTAAACATCGTATAGAAAGTTACTACTTCGTACACTTCAATTGGAAGAATTTCCAAAATTTCAGCTACTTTTTGTTGCAATTCTACACTTAACCAATTGTCATGAGCATCTTGTACTTCATGTAAAACGGGTAGTAATGCTGATTTCTTTTTATCTGCAGGATAATGACTGATTAGTTCGTTAATACGAGTCATTAACGCTTCAGTTATGTGTATCTCTTGTTTGATATTTGATATTTCCATTTTTTTTATTTTAAATTTTGAATTAGAAATTTTAAATGTTTGGAATAATTTATAATTTAAAATTCATCATTTATAATTTTATTATGCGTCTAATTCGCCAGCAATTACATTTAAACTTGATAAGATTACAATAGCATCTGACAACATTGCTCCTTTAATCATTTCAGGATAAGCCTGGTAATATATAAAACTTGGTCTTCTGAAATGCAATCTATATGGTGTTCTACTTCCATCTGTAATTAAATAAAAACCTAACTCACCATTACCACCTTCAACAGGCTGGTATACTTCGGCAACAGGAACAGGTACTTCACCCATTACAATTTTAAAGTGATAAATTAAGGCTTCCATATTATGGTATACGTCTTCTTTTGGAGGAAGGTAATAATCTGGAACATCCGCGTGGAATACATTTCCCTCTGGCATTTTATCTAATGCTTGACGAATAATGCTTAAACTTTCCCAAACTTCTGCGTTTCTTACACAAAATCTGTCGTACGTATCACCTGATTTTCCAACAGGAACATTAAATTCGAAATCTTCATATGAAGAATACGGTTGTGCAACACGAACGTCATAATCTACACCAGCGGCTCTTAAATTCGGACCTGTAAATCCGTAATCCATTGCCATTTCTGGAGTTATTGCACCAACATTAACTGTTCGGTCAATAAAAATTCTATTTCTTGTAAATAAATCTTCAAATTCTTTCCAAGCTACTGGGAAATCTTTTAAAAAGGTATCTAATAATTCAAAAGCTCTTGGCGACCAATCTCTTTCAAAACCACCAATTCTTCCCATATTTGTAGTTAAACGCGCGCCGCAAATTTCTTCGTAAATTTCATATACTTTTTCACGGAATTGAAATACATAAAGGAATCCGGTATATGCACCTGTATCTACACCTAAAATGGAGTTACAAATTAAATGGTCTGTAATACGCGCTAATTCCATTACAATAACACGTAAATATTGTGCACGTTTTGGAACTTCGATATTTAATAATTTTTCTAAAGTCATCCACCAAGCCATATTGTTAATTGGCGATGAACAATAATTCATTCGATCTGTTAGCGGCGTAATTTGATAAAACGGACGATTTTCAGCAATTTTTTCAAATGCTCTATGAATGTAACCTATTGTTGGTTCTGCGTCTAAAATTCGTTCACCATCCATTAATAAGATGTTCTGAAAAATTCCGTGAGTGGCAGGGTGAGTAGGGCCTAAGTTTAAGATAGCTAATTCGCTTCCGTCTTCGTTATGACGCTCCTCGATGTATTTATAATATCTATGATCTGCAGGTAATGTTACTTTTCCCATCTTAAATTGATAAATTATTAATGGTTCTACCAAAGAAACGGTCGTCTTTGTCAGTTCTTCCTGAATCTTCCATTGGAAATTCTTTTCTCATTGGGAAAGAAGTCATTTCGTCCATATTTAAAATTCGAACTAAATTTGGATGGCCTTCAAAAATAATTCCATAGAAATCAAATGTTTCGCGTTCCATCCAATTGGCACAATTAAATAATGAAACAATCGATTTAACTTCAGGATTTGATCCGTTTAAAAATGTTTTTACTCGTATTCTTTTGTTTTCGTACCAATTATGTAAATGATATACCACACAAAATTGCTCGTTTACATCACTATCTGGATAATGCACACCACAAAGATCGGTTAGAAAATTAAAGTTTAAAGAAGGTTCTTCTTTTAAGAATTTTATTACGTTGTATACAACATCAACATCGGCTTCCAAAACAAACATATCGTATTCTGTTCTAAAATACTTTACGTGGTCTCCAAAAGTTTCTTGAAGTTTACTTTGTATATCTACTGATTCTAAAGCCATTATTATTCTATATTATAGGAAGCTAACAATTCTTTATATTCTGCAGAATGTCTTCTTCTTTGAGATTCACTTTTTACTAATTCTTGTAGTTGCATTACGCCATCTACTATTTGTTCTGGACGAGGAGGGCAACCCGGGACATAAACGTCTACAGGAATTACTTTATCAATACCTTGTAAGACAGAATATGTATCAAAAATTCCACCTGAAGAAGCACAAGCTCCAACAGCTATAACCCAACGAGGCTCTGACATTTGTTCGTATACTTGACGTAAAATTGGCGCCATTTTTTTTGAAATCGTCCCCATTACTAAAAGCATATCTGCTTGACGTGGAGAAAAACTTACACGTTCTGATCCAAAACGAGCCAAATCATAATGAGATGCCATTGTAGCCATAAATTCGATACCGCAACACGAAGTAGCAAATGGTAATGGCCATAATGAATTGGCACGAGCCAAACCAACAACTTGGTCTAATTTCGTTGCGAAGAAACCTTCGCCAGCGTGTCCTTCTGGAGCATCAACCATATTTACTTTATTCTTTTCCATACATTTTAATTTGTTATTCCCAAACTAATGCTTTCTTCTTAATTACATA
>NZ_JBIKJI010000026.1:0-18522 GCF_044361065.1 Flavobacterium sp. | reverse complement strand
GTAGGAATTCCAATCTTTTTTACTGACGAAAATTTTGTATTAGATTTTACAAGTATTGGAACTTTATTTGCGTTCGTATTAGTTTGTGGTGGCGTTTTAATGCTTTCTCCACAAAGTGAAGCCGAAATCGCAGAACGTGAAACTAAAGGAAAATTCAGAATTCCTTATGTAAATTCTAAGTTTATTTTTCCAGTATTAGTTTTAGCCTCTTTATCAGTTGCAGTTTTCAATTTTAATAAAGAAACTATTGATTTTGTTACAAATAAAAAACAGGTTAGTAGTCCAACAAGAATTGTCGAATCTTTAGATAAGATTGAAACAAAACAAGTATTAGCTTATTTGAATTTAAAAGAAAAAGCAGAAATCGAAGTTATTTTGAATAAAAATTTAGAAGAAGGAAAAGTTAATTATATAAAAGTTGTAGAAGGTTTACCAATTTTAGAATCTCAAAAATATCTCTTAGGTTACAAATTGTTTTTATCAAATTTACCCTTTTGGATCTTCTTTATTGTTTGTATAATAATGACAGTTTTATCTATCACTAAAAACCTATCATTAATTCCATTATTAGGGTTGATTTCTTGTTGTTATTTATTAACAGGAATGGCCGTTTCTAATTGGATGTGGTTTGGCGTTTGGCTGGTTATCGGATTGGTAATTTATTTTGCTTTCAGTTACAAAAACAGTAAACTAAACGATTCAATTTAATTTATAACGCCAACTTATGCTAACAAAATCAACTTTTGAATTTTTAGAGTTACTTGCTAAAAACAACAATCGCGATTGGTTCACCGAAAATAAAAAACGCTTTGAAACAGAAAATAATTTAGCAAAAGCTTTTTTTACAGAAGTCTTTACCGATTTAGAAAAGATAGATAGTTTAGAGAAAATGCAAGTTTTTAGAATTTATAGAGATGTGCGTTTTTCAAAAAACAAACTACCATATAAAAATCATTTTTCTGTAGGATTTTCCAGAACTAAACCAATGCTTCGAGGTGGAATGTATTTGCATATTGAAAACGAAGCAAGTTTTGTAGGTGGTGGATTTTGGGAGCCAAATAACGAAGATTTATTACGAATTAGAAAAGAATTAGAACTAGACGCTTCTGATTTAAGAGAAATTATCGCAGATGCAACTTTCAAAAAAATGTTTGGAACTTTGGAAGGTGAAGAATTAAAAACCGCTCCAAAAAATTTTGATAAAACACATCCAGATATCGATTTAATTAGAAAAAAACAATATTTACTAACCAGAAAATTTTCAAACAAAGAAGTGATGTCATCAAATTTTAAAGAAGAAGTAATCGCCACTTTTGCAGCGATGCGACCTTTTTTCAATTATATGAGCGATGTGTTAACTACTGATTTAAATGGTGAGAGTCTTTATTAATTTACCTTTAGGAAAATTAATTCAAATATTGGCACATTGACGAATTATCAAATTGCCTCATTAACTTGGTTGAACGTATTCCAAGTCGTCTAAATTGGCTTTCGACATAAAAACGCCATAGTTTATTGAAACTTTATTTTTCTCGATTTTCTCAATGGTTCCTATGGCTTTTCCATCTTTCATACGAACTCTATCGCCAACTTTTAAAATAACGACAGGCTTTTCAGGAACCAATTTGGCCTTTATTTTCTTTTCTTTTTTCTCAGTTCGGATTTCTTCTACCTTAACGTTTACTTCAGCAATCACTTGTTTTACAACAACTTCCTTTGTTTTTTTCTCTTTGGCAGAAAGTTTTTTTCGTTTCGAATTTTCAATTTCAACTACTTTTAAAAATTCGCCAATTAATGTCTTTTTATCTTTATTATTGAAGTATTTTTCGGCAATATCATCAATTTTTTGTCCCATATAAATCAAACGCTGATTGGCATCGTACAATTCCTGATAACGTTCTAATTTATCTTGAATTTTAGTATTTATGGTCTCCATTTTTTTACTTTCTTCACGTGCCTTGCTTTCTTCTCAAATCGTACTTTTGTATTTTCAATTTTCTTTTTGGCTCGATTAATTAATCCGTACGGAATCCCATTTTTCTGCGCTACTTCAAACGTAAACGAACTTCCTGGCTGTCCTAAATGTAATTTATACATAGGTTCCAGTGATTTTTCATCAAATAACATATTGGCATTGCTTGCAAAAGGCAATTCGCTGGCTAATATTTTTAAATTGGTGTAATGCGTAGTAATAATACCGTACGCTTCTCTATCGTAAAATTCTTCTAAGAAAATTTCTGCCAAAGCACCTCCCAATTCTGGATCAGAACCTGTACCAAATTCGTCTATTAAAAATAAGGTTTTATCGTTACATTTTTTTAAGAAATAGTTCATATTCTTCAAACGATAACTGTATGTACTCAAATGATTTTCAATAGATTGGTTGTCCCCAATATCCGTTAAAATTCTATCAAATAAAAACGTTTCACTTCGCTCGTGAACAGGAATTAGCATACCGCATTGTAACATCAATTGCAGTAAACCAATAGTTTTTAATGAAATGGTTTTTCCACCGGCATTAGGACCAGAAATTACAATAATTCTATTCGTACTTTCTAATTCAATGGTTTGAGGAAACGTGGGTTTGTTTTCAGCTTTATTATTTAAAAGCAAAATAGGATGGAAGGCTTCTCTAAAAAACAAGCGCTTTTCTTCATTTATTTTGGGAAGTATTCCGTTAATTCTGTTGGCATATTTTGCTTTTGCAGCAATCACATCCATATCAGAAAGAAATTCCTGATACTGAGAAATTAAAGCCGCATATGGACGAATGGTAGCGGAAAGCATACGTAAAATCCGCATAATTTCTTCACGCTCTTCAAACTCTAAAACATTTAATTCTCGAGAATATTTTAACGTAGTTTCTGGTTCAATATAGGCAATACTTCCAGTCTTTGAATTCCCTAAAATAGAACCTTTTACTTTTTTTCGATACATCGCTTGAACCGCCAAAACCCTTCGGTTATCAACAACAGTTTCCTTTATATCATCTAAATAGCCTAATGAATTGAAGTGCGATAAGGCCATTCCAAAACTTTGATTTATTTTTCCACGTACCACATTAATGCTTCGTCTGATATTTACTAAATCGGGCGACGCATCATCTTTAATTTCTCCAAATTTATTTACAATTTCTTCAATTGATTTCGAAATATAAGGCGTAAACTCAATTTGGGTAGATTTTTTATATAATTCTGGATAATAATCTGAAAATTTCTTTAAAAATTTTAAATACTCGTTGGTAGATTTACTTAAATCTAATATTTTTTTAATGGCTACTAACTCTAAGAAACTATCTTCAATAGCTAATAATTTCAAATCAGCAGTAACCGTTTCAAAACCGTGATTTGGCAAGGCATTGTTATTACTAAAAGAAGCAACATATTCATTAGTGTACGCTAATTCTGCAAATAAAATTTCTTTACTTTTAAATGGCTGAATCTGAAGCGCTTTTTCCATTCCAATTTCTGTATTGCAACGGTCAGAAATGGTTTGTAAAATGGTATGAAACTCTAAATCTTTTAGCGTTTTTTCGGTTATTGAAATCATTTTGAAATTCTATGATGATTGCAAAGTTACAAAAGATAAAGTTTTATATTTGTAAAAACTATAAATATGCTCTATAACAATATTGATTTATCTTGGAAATCATTTTTCAATGATGAAATTCAAAAAGAATATTTTATAAAACTAATGCAAGAAATTGAATATGAATATGATAGTTCTATTTGTTTTCCACCAAAAGATTTAATTTTTAATGCATTTGATAAATGTAATTTGAATGATTTAAAAGTTGTTATTATTGGGCAAGATCCATATCACGGAGATGGCGAAGCAAATGGCTTATGTTTTTCGGTAAATGATGGTATTAAAATTCCACCTTCATTAAAGAATATCTTTGCTGAAATTAATTCTGATTTCGATTCTATATTTTTTCCAACAAACGGAAATTTAGAGCGTTGGGCACAACAAGGAATTTTACTTTTAAACGCCAGTTTAACTGTGAAAAAAGATGTTGCTAACAGTCATAAACACTTAAAGTGGAATATTTTTACAGATAATGTAATTAATTATATATCAGATAATTGTAATAATATTGTTTTTTTACTTTGGGGAAGTTTTGCTCAAAAAAAAGGAACTAAAATTAACAGAGAAAAACACCTTGTGTTGGAATGCGGACATCCATCGCCATTAAGTGCAAATAGAGGGTTTTGGTTTGGAAATAAACATTTTAGTCAAACCAATACGTATTTAAAATCTATTGAAAAAATGCCGATTGAATGGTAGTGTTAGGTTGTTGTAAATCTAAAATACTTAAAACTTCTTCACCTAAAAAGGGACCTCCAGGATAATGTGCTGTATAATCTAAATTTAGCCAAATTTTTCCTTTTTCATCACGATGAAAATAAATCGTTCTTCCTTTAGAAATGTCTTTAAATAATTCATTACTAATTAGATACATAGCAATTTCCAATTCTTTTTCGGTCCCTAATAAGATTTCAGGGTACATATGTCTTCCTGTATGAATTAATCGCATACTACCTCCAATAGATTTTATTGCGGCGCACATTAAAATAGCGTGGTCATCACAATCACCTGAAAAATATAATAAACTTTCGCTACCACTTGCAAAATATTCTTGTCCTTTTGGGTCATTTACATAATTCCAACGTGAATTTATTTCTTTAAAAACTGCAAAATATTGTATTAACTTCCTGTTAACGGCATAATTTGGGGTTTTGGTAAAATGTGTATTTATGGCAAATAAAGCAAAATTTCTAACTTTTGAATTGGCAAAATCTACACTCTTAAAAACACTACTTTTATTTGGGAAAGGTTTTAAGGTCTTTTGTTCTAAAAAGGTTTCTTCTTTCTGCATTTCATCGCTTAAAAATATAATTTTATAAGCAGTAATTACTTGAAAAAGAGAATAGTTACCTTGTATGGAAGCAATTACGAATGTTATTATGTAAATGAATATTGAATATAAAACTTTTTTTCTTAACCATTTTAAAATCAATAAAAATAAAAGTAAAAACAGTATAAAAACTATGATTTTATCATAAGGTATTTCAGCATCAAAATAATATATATTTTTTCTGAAATAAATAAAAACAGGGGTGCTGATTAAAAAAGATAAAATTAAAAACAAGACATTTTCTCTGAGCTTATTTGCGATAAGCCAAGCTGATATTTTATCAAAAAAAGAGGTTAAAAAAAATGCCATTTTTAGAAATAGAGAATTCCTTATTATTTAGAATTCAAAAGTAGTTAAAATTGAAGCAACAATATAATTTGATTTGTTTTTTATATGTTTTTGACTATCTGGTTAAAATCGACTTTTTTAGAAATAATATTCAACTCAAAAAGTTGGTTTTGAACGATTTGAACTGTTTTTTCATCTAAATTTTTCTGACTCCATTGAGTATGACTTAACCATTGTTGAATGTCTTCAACTTTTTGCCCATATCTTGAAGCCAGTGTTCTATCGATGCTTGGAATGTATTTGAATTCTTCAGTTGTAGCGTTTATTATTTCTAAAATTAAAGCCATGACAGATTTGTTTTCGGCTAAAAATTCATTTCTAACAGCAATTACAAAACAAGGCCAAGGTGTAGGACATTCTCCCACACGTTTAAAAGTTCCATTATCTACTAAAGGTTTTGTGGTGTATTTTTCCCACATAAAATAATCTGATTTTCCTTCAGAAAGACTTGCAATTGCTCCGTCTAAATTATTTACGATTTCAAATGGAATAGCACTAATGTTCCAGTTGTTTTTTTCTGCATTTACAAAACTCATTAAATGTGAACCAGAACCCAATCGGCTTATAGCTGAAATTTTATGTTCTAAATCTGAAACCGAATTGTATTTGGCTTTTCCATCTACGTGAATTCCCCATATTAAGGGTGATTTCACGAAAACTTGCACAATAGAACTGTGCGGATTTTCAGTTAGATCTTTAATAATTCCTTCTGTTAAAATAATGGCAATATCGGTTTCATTATCACGAAGCATTTGGCACATTTTTCCAGTCCCCTCAGGCACGTCTGTCCATTGCAAATCGATTCCAGCTTCATTGAATTCGCCATTTTCAATGCACATATGCCAAGGCAAGTTGAAATGTTCGGGTACGCCTGCTATTTTGACTTCTTTCATATTTTAGGTATAAGGTTTTGGGTGATGGGATTTTTTTTGCGGCTTTATCCTACCAATTTATCCAATGTATAAGCAATCAACTCATTTACCGTTTTTTCTGGATTCAAACTAAATTCGCCTACTGCTCTGTTTGCAATAATTGCATTTAACGACAAACAATTATGACCTAATAATTTACCTAAACCATAAATAGCAGACGTTTCCATTTCTAAATTCGTCATGCGTGTTCCGTTATAATTAAAAGTATCCATTTTGTGATTTAATTCAGGATCCTGAATATTTAATCGAACAACACGACCTTGAGGTCCGTAAAATCCGCCAGCAGTTCCTGTGAATCCTTTATAAAATTTTTCTGAATAGATTTTGTTCTCTAAGGTTTCATTACAAGATACCACTGTTGGTCTACCTTTTCTTGTATCCCAATTGGTGTGTGAAATAAACGCATCTTCTAATTCCGAATCAGAATGTTCTTCAATTAAATAGGAGCGAAGCATATTGTCCAGACCTATTGCGTATTTACTCATTACCCAACTATCCACAGGTATATCAGCTTGTAATGAGCCAGAAGTTCCAATTCGAACAATGTTTAAAGCTGTATGATTTGGTTTAAGTTCTCTGGTGTTTAAATCGATATTGACTAACGCGTCAAGTTCATTCATGACTATATCAATATTGTCGGGACCTATTCCAGTTGACTGAACCGAAATACGTTTGCCTTTATAAATTCCAGTTTCTGTTTTAAATTCTCTTTTCTGAGTTGAAAATTCGACAGTTTCAAAGTGTTTCGTAATTTTTGATACACGTTCTGGATCGCCAACAAAAATAATATCAGAAGCAATATGTTCTGGTTTCAAATTTAAGTGATATACACTTCCGTCAGGATTTAATATTAATTCTGATGATTTTATCATTTTTCTAAATTGTAAATTCTATACTGTATAATAATTTTGAAAATGTAGTTACAATATACATTTTACAACTTTCAGTATACAAAAAAAACTATCCGCCAACACGTTTGGTTTTAAAGCCTTTGTCTTGAAGCATTTTCATTATTTTATCTCTGTAATCGCCTTGAAGGATAATAGCGCCGTCTTTAAAACTTCCACCCACACTTAATTTTGTTTTGATTTCTTTGGCAAGAACTTTAAAATCTTCGTCCGTTCCTTCGTAACCTTCAATAATAGTAGTAGCTTTTCCTTTTCGTTTTTCATATTTACAAATCATAGGTTCTTTTTGAACATACAATTTATGTGGGATAACCTCTGTTTCTTCAGGTTCATTTGAAGGAATATGGTCTGGAAATAGGTTTTTTAGTTGGTCTTGTAAATCCATTTTTTGTAAGCAGATTAAACCGAATCGCAATAGCGAAGCGTTAATTAAAACTGATTTTTCTATTTTTTTATTAATCCTAATTCTACCAAACGTTCGTGCAAAAATTCGCCTGCAGTAATATTTTCATATAGTTTTGGATTTTTTTCATCGATACATTCTGGTAAACAATCTAATTTCATATCACTTACCGGATGCATGAAAAAAGGAATAGAATAACGTGATGTTCCCCATAATTCTCTTGGTGGGTTTACCACTTGATGAATCGTGGATTTTAATCGGTTATTGGTATGACGCGATAACATATCTCCAACATTTATCATTAATTCATCAGGTTGTGCCATAGCATCAATCCATTGCCCATCGTGGTTTTGAACCTGAAGTCCTTTTCCTTGAGCACCCATTAATAAAGTAATTAGGTTTATGTCTCCATGCGCAGCCGCACGTACAGCACCATCTTTAGGTTCATCGGTAATTGGGGGATAATGTATTGGTCTTAATATGCTATTACCTTCAGAAATGTAAACATCAAAATAAAATTCATCCAATCCAATAAATAACGCCAAAGCACGAAGTACATAGATTCCTGTTTTTTCTAACATTTGATAGGCTTCTTTTCCAGTGCTATTAAAATTTGGCAATTCAGAAACTATTACATTTTCAGGATATTCGTTAGCGTATTTTGAATTCGAATCTACATATTGACCAAAGTGCCAAAATTCTTTTAAGTCACCCGCAGAACGTCCTTTAGCATGTTCTTTTCCAAACGATACATAACCTCTTTGGCCGCCTATACCGGGAATTTCATATTTTTCTTTTGCTTCAACAGGTAAACTGAAGAAATTTCTGACTTCACTATACAGATTTTCAACTAAATTGTCATCTAAAAAATGACCTTTTAAAGCTACGAAACCAATCTCTTCGTAGGCTTTTCCGATTTCATTTACAAATTTTTGTTTACGTGCCGGATCTTCCGACAGGAAATCACGTAAGTCTACACTTGGAATTTTTTGCATGATAAAAAATTATTTGTTTTTCCAACTCATTTACCGGCTGGAATTCTTACTCTAACAAAGATAAAAAAAATTAGTTAGAAAAAACATAATTCAAGATATTTGCTCCCATTTTTAGGGCTTTTTCTCTAACGTTTATAGGGTCGTTGTGTACTTCTTGATTTTCCCATCCGTCACCTAAATCACATTCAAAAGTGTATAAAACCGCTAATCTGTTTTCAATAAAAATACCGTATGCTTGAGGTTGCTTGTTATCGTGTTCATGAATTTTTGGTAATCCATTTGGAAATGGATAAGGTGTTTGGAAAATAGCATGTGTTTTGGGAATTTCAACTAAAGCAGTATTTGGGAAGAGTTTTTTAATTTCTTTTCTTATGTACTCGTCCATTCCATAGTTATCATCTATATGTAAAAAACCGCCTGAATTTAAATAATTTTGAAGATTTTGAATGTCGTTATTACTAAAAACCACGTTTCCGTGTCCAGTCATATGAACAAATGGATACAAAAACAATTCAGCACTTCCGACATCAACGGAATTGACTTTAGGGTTTAATTTTGTTTTAATATTTTGATTGCAAAATTTCACTAAATTAGGCAAAGAAGTGGGATTTGCATACCAATCGCCACCGCCAGAATATTTTAAAACGGCAATATCTTGAGAAAATCCCAAGTTCCAAACTAGTAAAATCCCTAAAGTTATAAATTTATTCATTTTGAATTACAATTGTATGACAAGCTACTAAAGCCGCAGTTTCCGTTCTTAATCTTGTGTTTCCCAAAGTTACAGGAATAAATTCGTTTTCAATAGCCATTTTGATTTCTTTTGTAGAAAAATCACCTTCGGGTCCAATTAAAATAGTGATAGGATTATTTTTTTCAATTTCTTTAGCAAAAGATTTTTTATCGGTTTCTTCGCAATGTGCTATAAATTTTTGACCTGAATAATCTTTTTTAAGAAATTCAGATAAAGTAATTGCCTCGTTTATTTTTGGTAAATAATACTGATTAGATTGTTTTGTAGCCGCTTGAATTATTTTTTCTGCTCTGTCTGTTTTGAATATTTTTCGTTCAGAATGTTCGCAAATAATAGGTGTTATTTCGTGAATGCCAATCTCTGTAGCTTTTTCTAAAAACCATTCCATTCTGTCGTGCATTTTGGTTGGAGCTATAGCAATATGTGTATAAAAAGTGGTAGGTTTAAAAAAGGATTCTTCTACAATTTTTACTTCACATTTTTTTTCTAAACCTAAAATTATTTCAGATACAAATAAATATCCTAATCCGTTAGTAATATGTATTTTATGACCTTCTTGTTTGCGCAAAACTTTAATTATATGTTTGCTTTCTTCTTTATCAAAAGTAAACGTTTTATCGCCGGATTTTATATCGGAATTATAGAATAATTGCATAATTTTTTAAAATTCAATTCTTGCTTTAGAAACGACGTCAGCTGTGCTGAAATTTTCTTCTAAAAAGTTATAATAACCTACAATTCCAATCATTGCAGCGTTGTCTGTTGTGTATTCAAATTTTGGAATATATGTTTTCCAACCGTATTTTGATTCCGCTTCTTTTAACGTATTTCTTATACCTGAATTTGCCGAAACCCCACCACCAATAGTAATTTGTGTAATACCAGTTTCTGATACAGCTAATTTTAACTTATCCATCAAAATTTCGATGATAGTATGTTGTATAGAGGCGCAAATATCATTTAAATTTTCAGTGATAAAATGTTCGTTTTCTGCTAATTTTTTCTGAATAAAATATAAAATTTGCGTTTTTAAACCACTAAAACTAAAATCCAAACCTGATACTTTTGGCTTGGTAAAAACAAAGGCTTTCGGATTGCCTAATTGTGCATACTTATCTATCAAAGGTCCGCCAGGATAGGGAAGGCCTAAGATTTTAGCACTTTTATCAAATGCTTCACCAACCGCATCATCTGTAGTTTCGCCTATAATTTCCATTTCAAAAAAACTGGAAACTTTTACAATTTGTGTATGACCTCCAGAAATAGTCAAGGCAATAAAAGGAAAACTTGGTTTTTCGTAGCCTTCTTCATCAATAAAATGCGCTAAAATATGTGCTTTCATATGGTTAATTGCCACTAAAGGAATATTTAAACCAAGACTTAACGATTTAGCAAAACTTCCTCCAACTAAAAGCGAACCCATTAAACCAGGACCTTGAGTAAAAGCAATGCAATTTAAATTTTCTTTTGTAATTCCAGCTTTTTTAATTGCCATTTCCACAACTGGAACAATATTTTGCTGATGCGCTCTTGATGCTAATTCAGGTACTACACCGCCATATTCTTCGTGAACCTTTTGTCCTGCCACAATATTAGATAACACTTTGTCATTGCACAAAACAGCCGCAGAGGTATCATCGCAAGAGCTTTCAATAGCTAAAGTGTATATATTTTTCGAATTTGTTATTTTAGGCATGAATTTTGGTATAAAAGTATTGTATAAGTCTTACAAAATTGCTTATTTTTGTTGCTATTAGCAAATAAAAATAGATTTGTTTTGCAAAATTAAATAAATAAAATATTAAATCAGTAAAAAAAATAGCGGTTCGTTCCTTAATTGGAATGGTACTTTTTGTGCTTTTAGTAGCTATACTATTAGCATTACCTGTTGTGCAAACAAAATTAGGGGCATATGCTACTGATCAGCTGAAAAAAGATTTTGGTGTTTCTATTACTATTGAAAAAGTGGCTATTAATCCGTTTGGAGGTGTTAAACTGAAGGGAGTTTTGGCTAAGGACCATCATAACGATACGCTTTTTCATTTTAACCGAATTCATACTTCCATTTTAAGCTATAAAAAATTATATGAAAAAGGGCATCCTTATTTGGGCGACTTACAAGCCGATGAATTAAACCTGAAAATAATTCAATATAAAGGAGAAAAAGACACCAATTTAGATAAGTTTGTAGCTGCTTTTGATGATAATCCTCCGAAACCTTCTACTGGAAAATTCAGATTAAAAATAAATTCTATTTCCTTGCAAAATAGTCGATTTAGGTATATTGATGAAAATTTAAAAACGCCTAAAGTTTTAGATTTTTCTAATTTAAATGGACAATTAGACGATTTTTATGTAAAAGGTGCAAATGTTTTTGCCTATGTGTATAAAATGTCATTTAAAGACCATAGGGGATTGATAATGAGAAATTTAACTTCAGATTTCACCTATACCAAAAAGAATATTTTATTAAACGAATTAATTTTAGAAACCGAAAACTCTTCTTTTAAAGGAAAAACAGAATTACGTTACGACAGAAAAGATTTTAAAGATTTCAATAACAAAGTAATTTTCGATTTAGATATTAAAGAAGGTAAAATTTCGAGTAACGACTTAAATTTCTTCTATCCTGAATTTGGTAAAAATCAGAAATTTTATATCGATTCTCATATTTTAGGAACGTTAAATGATTTGAAATTTAATAACTTGAAATTCAATGATTTAAATGATAATGAAGTAGTTGGAAATCTTCAACTTAAAAATATTTTTGGTAAAGGCGAGCAGAAATTTTACTTGAAAGGAAGTTTCGACAGATTATCAGCCAGCCAAGCAAGTGTTAGTAAGCTTTTACCAAATCTTTTAGGAAAAAATTTACCCAAACAATTACAAAAACTGGGTAAAGTTGAATTGAAAGGGAAAGTTGAGCTTACCGAAAAATGGATTATTGCAGATGTAGATTTGTTTTCCAAAATAGGTCGTGCTATGGGCGATTTTAAAATGGATAAAATAGATACCATTGACAGTGCCACCTATTTAGGGAAGTTTCAGTTAGATAATTTTGATTTAGGTATATTTTTAGAGGAAAAAGACTTAGGTCGTACTTCTGTTAATGTTGATGTCGATGGATCAGGATTTTCTAAAAAATATTTGAATACCAAACTAAAAGGAAATGTAAGTCAGTTTAAATATAATGGCTATACATATAAAAATATTGATATCAATGGTACGATGAAGATGCCTTATTTTAAAGGACATTTTCATAGTAAAGACCCTAATTTATTGCTTACTTTTGATGGTTTAGTTGATTTAAGTAAAAAGAAAAAAGTGTATGATTTTGATATAGAAATTGAATACGCCAATCTTAAAAAAATCAACCTATACACAAAAGATGCTACTTCTGTTTTAGCTGGTTCTATTGTTATGCAAGCGCAAGGAAATTCGTTAGATGACTTAGCCGGAACACTTAGTTTGAATGATATTTCTTATATCAATCCAAAAAATAAATATTATTTTGATGCTGCATCCGTAACATCTTCATTCGATAATCAAAACATAAGAACAGTTTCCTTTCATTCTGATGATATTATTGAAGGGCAAGTAGTTGGTAAATATCAAACCAAACAAATTAAAAAAATACTTGAAAATGCTGTTGGTAGTTTGTATGCGAATTATTCGCCACATAAATTATCGAAAAATCAATTTTTAGATTTCGATTTTACAGTTTATAATAAAGTGTTGGAAGTATTGTATCCTGATGTTTCTATTGCAGAAAATACTCACTTTAAAGGAAAAATTAATGCCGATGCAGGTTTGTTTCAATTTGACTTTAATTCTCTATTTGTCAATGCTTTTGAAAATAAATTTAATGGTATTAAAATCGATATTGACAACAAAAACCCACTTTATAACACCTATATTGAATTAGATAGTTTAAATACTAAAAACTATAAAATATCCGAATTTAGTTTAATAAATTTAACCCTGAACGATACCTTATTTGCCAGAACTGAATTTAAAGGCGGTGATAAAGGCGAAGATAAATTCGATTTAAATTTATTTCATACCATTAATAAAGACAAGCAATCGATTGTAGGTTTTAAAAAATCAGATATTACATTCAAAAACTTCCAATGGTATATTAATGAAAAAGAAACTGCTGGAAATACGATAATTTTTGATAAACAATTTAAAAACTTCAATTTCAATCAATTGACTTTATCTCATAATGATCAGTTTATTGATTTTAATGGAGTAATGAATGGAAATACATACAAAGATTTTAATTTCACGTTTAATGATGTAGATATTTCCAAAATCACACCTGATATCAAAAATTTAAGTCTCGGTGGGAAACTAAATGGAAACTTAAAATACAAACAAGATAATTTAGTATATGAACCATCTACAGATTTAACTATTGACGGTTTACAATTAAATAATGACGATTTAGGAAATCTGAAATTAAAAGTCTTTGGTGATGAAAATTTCAAAACATTTAATGTTGATGCATCGATTGTTCATCAAGATGAAGTAACATTTTCAACAACAGGAACAGTAGACATAGTTAATAATCAGACGGTTTTAAATTTAGAGGCTGTTTTTGAAAACTTTAATATTAAACCTATTGGTGGCTTTTTAACAGGTATTTTAGACAATGTACGAGGTATGGCTTCTGGTAAAACCAATATTGTTGGTTCAATTGATAATCCAGATGTAGATGGTGTTTTATATTTAAATAATGCAGGTTTACGTGTACCATATTTAAATGTAGATTACGATTTCGATAAAAATTCAAAAATCGATTTAACACAAGAAAAATTTATTTTTAGAGATATTGATATTATCGATGTAAACGAGAAGACCAAAGGAATATTAAGCGGAACCATTTTTCACGAAAAGTTTGGAAATTGGGAAATGGATTTAAAAATAGCATCGGATAAGCTTTTGGTTTTAGATACAAAAGATGCTGACGACGCCTATTATTTTGGAAAAGCATATTTTGACGGTTTTGCGACAATCGAAGGTCCTGTAGAGGCATTAGTTATCAATGCAGAAGGGGAAAGTGCAAAAGGAACATCAATTAAAATTCCAGTAAACGATTCAGAAAGTGTTAGCGATAATGGTTTGGTTCATTTTACTACAAAAGAAGAGAAATTTGGCACAAAAAACACCATAAAACAACCTACCAAAACCTACAGAGGAATCGATTTGAATTTTAATTTCGCCATTACACCAAATGCAGAAATTGAAGTAATTTTAAATCGTGAGACTGGGCATTCTATGAAAGGAACGGGTAATGGATCGATGTTTATGAATATCAATACCTTAGGTAAATTTCAAATGACGGGTGACTTTATCGTCAACAAAGGAGAATATTTATTTAGATATGGGAGTTTAATTAATAAAAAATTCACTGTAAAAAACGGAGGAACAATAAATTGGGAAGGCGATCCATTGGGTGCGAAGTTAAATTTAGAAGCGGTTTATGCAACACAAGCAAATCCAAATGTATTATTAGATAATGTTGCTTTTAATAAAAAAATTCCAACAGAAGTTAGTATTTTAATTACTGGAGAATTAAACGCACCCCAATCCGATTTTAATATCAATTTCCCAAATGTAAGTTCAGTTTTAAAAAGTGATTTGGATTATAGATTACAAGATAAAGATTTTAAAAAACAACAAGCTTTTGTGTTATTAGGTACAGGTGAGTTTTTTGCTGTAAATAACACCAATTACTTTGGTTCTTTATTTGAAAAAGCCAGTAGTATATTTGGAGATGTTTTATCAGACGGAGAAAATAAATTACAATTGGGTGTAAATTATCAAATTGGAAACCGACAACAAGAAATTTCAGACAGAGCGCTTGTTACTTTAACGACTCAAATTAATGATAGAATTAGCATTAATGGAAACGTTGGTGTTCCAGTGGGTGGTATCAATCAATCATATGTCGTAGGAAATGTAGAAGTTGAAATGCGTTTGAACACAGATGGTACGTTAACCGCACACGTATTTAATAGAGAAAACGATTTAAATTCGAATACAATCGGACAAAATATTGGCTATACACAAGGTTTAGGATTGTCGTATCGTGTAGATTTTGACGATTTTAAAGAATTACTACACAAGTTATTTAAATCTCAAAACGTAAAAGATAACGTAAACAAACCTATTAACGAATCGGATGATTCTGAAATAAATATAGAGTTCCTTAGACTTATTGATGAAACTCGAAAACGACAAATTAAAGAAGAGAAAAAAGTCGATCCAAAGAATCGTGTTCCAGATATTAATGATGTGCATTAAATCAAGTTTTTTTGTTAATTTTTAGAAATTTATTAACGAAAACGTTTGAAAATAACATTATGACAAAAAATATGTCTTTTTTTAGCATAATATGTAATTTCCTTTACTAATTTTACAAATAATATAGTATTAAATATGTCAACAGCAATTAAAAAAATTGGAGTTTTAACTTCAGGTGGCGATTCGCCAGGTATGAATGCAGCTATCAGAGCCGTAGTTCGTGCTTGTGCTTATTATAATATTGAGTGTGTTGGAATATACCGTGGTTATCAAGGTATGATTGAAGGCGATTTTAAACCTATGGGACCTCGTGATGTAAAAAACATCATTAATAAAGGTGGAACTATATTAAAAACCGCACGTTCAAAAGATTTTATGACTCCAGAAGGACGAAAAATTGCTCACGATAATTTAAAGGCAAGTGGAATAGATTCATTAGTAGTTATTGGTGGTGATGGTTCGTTTACAGGTGCAGAAATTTTTAATGAAGAATTTGGTTTTTCTGTAATCGGAATTCCAGGTACTATAGATAATGATATTTTTGGAACCAGTCATACTTTAGGATATGATACGGCTTTGAATACCGTTGTGGAAGCAATTGATAAAATTAGAGATACAGCCAATTCTCATAACCGTTTATTCTTCGTAGAAGTAATGGGAAGAGATGCAGGACATATTGCGTTAAACGCAGGAATTGGAGCAGGAGCAGAGGAAATTTTAATTCCAGAAGAAGCTTTTGGTTTAGACCGATTGGTAGATTCTTTGAAAAAAAGTAAAGAATCAGGAAAAACATCAAGTATAGTAGTTGTTTCTGAAGGGGATAAAATAGGTAAAAACGTTTTTGAACTTAAAGATTACGTTGAAGAAAATATGCCAGAATATGATGTACGTGTTTCGGTACTGGGTCATATGCAGCGAGGCGGTTCACCAACTTGTTTTGATAGGGTTTTAGCTTCTCGATTAGGAGTAAAAGCAGTAGAAAGTTTATTAGAAGGTAAATCAAATTATATGGTGGGATTGCAATACGATAAAATTTGCTTAACACCATTAGAACAAGCCATTAAAGGACAAAGTGAAGTTGATTTAGAACTTGTAAAAGTTTCAGATATAGTATCTTCATAATAAAAGGCAAAAGTAAAAAGGCAAAAGTAAAAAGGCAAAAGTAAAAGTAAAGAGTGCTTTTCAACTCAATTAACAAAACGATTCTAAAGGAATCAAATATTTAAAAATTATGTCAACAGTAAAATTAGGAATTAACGGATTTGGAAGAATTGGTAGAATTGTTTTTAGAGAAACATACAACAGAGACAATGTAGAAGTTGTAGCCATTAACGATTTATTAGACGTAGATCATTTGGCGTATTTATTAAAATACGATTCAGTACACGGACGTTTTGCTGGAAAAGTAGAAGTTAAAGACGGAAAATTATACGTTAACGATAAATACATTCGTGTAACTGCAGAAAGAGATCCAGCTCAAATTAAATGGGATGAAGCGGGTATTAATGCGGATGTAGTAGCTGAATGTACTGGTTTTTTCACAACTAAAGAAACAGCAAATGCTCATATTGTAGGTGGTGCCAAAAAAGTAATTATTTCAGCACCTTCAGCAGACGCACCAATGTTTGTAATGGGAGTAAACCACGAAAAAGCAACAGCTGCAGATACTGTAGTTTCTAATGCATCGTGTACAACTAACTGTTTAGCGCCTTTAGCAAAAGTAATTCACGATAATTTCGGAATTGTAGAAGGGTTAATGACAACAGTTCACGCATCTACTTCTACTCAAATGGTAGCAGACGGTCCATCAAGAAAAGATTGGCGTGGTGGTCGCGCGGCTTCAGTAAATATTATTCCATCTTCAACAGGTGCAGCAAAAGCAGTAGGACAAGTAATTCCAGATTTAAATGGAAAATTAACAGGTATGTCTATGCGTGTACCAACTGTTGATGTTTCTGTAGTAGATTTGACTGTAAAATTAGCGAAAGAGACTACATACGCAGAAATTATGAGTGTATTGAAACACGCTTCAGAAACGTCAATGAAAGGTATTTTAGGATACACCGAAGATTTAGTAGTTTCTCAAGATTTCGTATCAGATACACGTACTTCAATCGTAGATGCAAATGCAGGAATTGGTTTAAATTCAACTTTCTTTAAATTGGTTTCTTGGTACGATAACGAATACGGATATTCTTCTAAATTAATCGATTTAGCAGTACATATCAATGCTATAAAATAAATACTTGAGTATAGAAAATAGAATAAAAAAATCTATTTTCTATACTCTATTTTCTATACTCTATATTCTAAAAAATGAAATTACTTGTAGATAGTGGTTCCACTAAAGCAGATTGGATTGCCATAGACACTAACGGGAAGGTATTATTTACCACACAATCATTAGGATTAAATCCTGAAGTGCTAACAAAAGAAGAAATAATTGCTCGTTTGGATGATAAATTTGATATTTCTCATAATAAAGATAAAGCAGCTCATTTGTTTTTTTACGGTGCAGGATGTGGAACAGATCGTATGAAAAACTTCTTAACTGACGTATTTAAAGATTATTTTAAAAATGCTTCTGTTAATGTATACGAAGATACCTATGCGGCAGTTTTTGCTACAACTCCTAAAAATCAAGAAGCAATTGTTTGTATTTTAGGTACAGGTTCAAATTGTAGTTATTTCGACGGACATATTTTACATCAAAAAGTGCAATCTTTAGGCTATATTGCAATGGATGATTGTAGTGGAAACCGTTTTGGTCGTCATTTATTACGCGGCTATTATTTTAATAAAATGCCTGCGAATTTGGCTACAGAATTTGAAAAAGAATTCGATGTAGAACCAGATGCAGTTAAAGAAAATTTATATAAAAAACCAAATCCTAATGCGTATTTGGCTACCTATGCTAAATTTTTAATTAAGCATAAAAATACCGAATTTTGTCAG
>NZ_JBIKJI010000149.1:0-5008 GCF_044361065.1 Flavobacterium sp. | reverse complement strand
GAAAACGAAAACGTAACTTATCAGATGATAAACCGTTTTTTAAATCGTCTTCTATAATTTGTTCTATAAAATTTAAAGATTTTTCTTCTGCAGACATAATAATTTTCTTTCTTTTGACAAAGATAGAAAATGTTTCAAGTTTAAGGTTTAAAGTTGTTTAAAAAGTTGAAAAAACTAACTAACTTTGAACTTGAAACCTGAAACAAAAAATTAATGGGAAAAATAAAATTAACTAATATTCGAACCTTTTCATATCACGGATGTTTAGAAGAAGAAGCAAAAATTGGAAGTAATTATAGAATAGATTTAACTGTAAAAACCAATTTAAAACAATCTGCACAAACAGATGAACTAAATGACACAGTAGACTATGTAGATTTAAATAGAATTGTGGTGGAAGAAATGGCAATACGCGCCAAACTATTAGAACACGTGGCGCAAAGAATTATAGATCGGGTTTTAAAAGAATTGCTTTCGGTTTTAAAAATTGAAGTTCAAGTAACTAAATTAAATCCTCCTATTGGTGGTGATGTTGAAGGAGTTACGATACGTATGAAGAAAAAAAGATAGTTTTAAGAAAATAAAGATTGAAAAAAGAAAATAGATTTTAAAATATTTGGAATTTGTGATTTGAATATTGAAATTTTTATATCTATATTTGCAATCCAATAATGGCGTCGTGGCCGAGCGGCTAGGCACCGGTCTGCAAAACCGTCTACTCCGGTTCGAATCCGGACGATGCCTCTGAAAGAGTTACTTGAAAAAGTAGCTCTTTTTTTTTGTGAATTTTTAGAAAAAATTAATTAAAGTTATAGTTCGAATCCGGCGAGAATTCTGAAAGAATTACTAGAAATAGTAGCTCTTTTTTTTATGAATTTTTAGAAAAAATTCATAAAGTTATAATTCGAATCTGGACAATGATTTAGAAAGAGTGACTAGAAATAGTAGCTCTTTTTTGATTTTAAACAAAGTTATAAACACAGATTTCACAGATTGACACAAAATTATTACACACAGTTTGTCATCCTGAAAGGATCTTTATTAACTCAAAATTCAATCAATAAAAAACCCTTCAAGAGTTTTAAACTTTTGAAGGGTCAAATAAATAATATTGTAATTTACTTCACAACTTGCTCTATACCTAATTTTTTATTTACGATTTGTTTGCTTTTTGGAAAAAGCCCCTGAAGGATAAAAAACACTCCAAAAATTAATATTACTATACTAATAATTCTTTTAATTTTATAAATGTTATTTGGTGTTAATTTATGTTTTAATTGTTTGGCTAATAGTATTTTATAAATATCAATTAGTAAATAAAACACTAAAATTGAAGTAAAAAAAACAAAAATTCGCAACGGATTCATTTCTAATTTTGGACCGTGCGTTATTATAATCATCATCCAAAAACCTAAGACTCCAATATTAATAATGTTTAAAAAAACACCCTTAAAAAATAAACCTAAGTAGTTGTTTTTCTGAATATCTTCCTCATCATCGTCTTCCATTTTTTCGTTAAATTTTTTCTTTAACTGAATATAAGAAATTAATCCGTAAACCGACATTATAATTCCACCAACAATATACAAAATAGGGTTGTCTTTTAATTGCGATAGAATTTGATTGGTAGCAAAATAAGCAATTAAAATAAATATGATATCACTAAAAACAATTCCTAAATCTAAAGTAAAAGCTGCTTTAAATCCTTTGGTAATACTGGTTTCTAATAACATAAAAAAACCAGGACCAATTGAAATAGCTAATAAAAATGCCCAAGGAATGGCTAATAATATATCGTGAATCATTAAAAGGTTTATAAGTTTAAAAAGTTTATAAGTTTAAAAGGGTTATTAAACTAATGCACTTAAATGTAAAACTACTAATTTTTAAAGTTATAAAAAAACTTGAAGGTAAATTTATTTTGCTTGAATAATTTTTCCGCCAGCAACCGATTTTTGATTTATTTGTTTTGGATTGCCGTAAATAGTAATTGTTCCGCCTGCTCGGGTTTTAGCATCCACTATATCAGAAACATTTACATTAGCTATTCCGCCAGCATTAACGGTTACTGTAGTTTGTTGTGTAATACAATCTTGACCATCATATTTAGCACCAGAATTCGCTAAAATATCTTGGTTTTTTACCGTTCCTTTTATAGTAACTATGCTTCCTGCGCCACAACGCACTTTTAATTTATCTGCACTAAGAGTATTTAAAACAATTTCTGCGCCTTCTTTGGTAATAATATCAAAACCAATGGTTTTTATTTCTGTATCACAAGAAATTCTACTGCCTTCATTAGCTTCTAAAGCATTTAATTTTTTATAATAAACAGTTGCTGAAATGGCATCACCACTTAGTATTTTTGTTAATGGCATTCTAATTTTTAATTCACCATTATTGTTTATTAATTCTACTTCTTCAGAATTAGTACCTTTTAAAATTACTTTATTTTCTGTACCTAAAACCAACTCTACATCTATTTTATCAAAAGAAGTTACTTTGGTAAAATCACCAACCGATTTTTCGGTTTGTGCAAAAGCTATCGAACTGATTAATAATAAGGAATGTATGATTTTTTTCATAATCTCTTTGTTATAAGATACTGAAACGAGTTCAGTATGACAAGTTTGTGATGCTATTTTATTTTAACTGAACACTAAAAACTGATTACTGAACACTTTATTTATTTATTTTCTCTCACAAAATGAAAATCCAATTGTTTTTTTACTAAATCGGCATTTTTTACTTTAACATACACTTCGTCTCCTAATTGTATTAAGTTTTTAGAAACTTCACCTACTAACGCATATTGTTTATCATCAAACGTATAATAATCGTCTTTAATTTCTCTAATTCGCACCATTCCTTCACATTTATTTTCGATAATTTCTACATAAATTCCCCATTCGGTAACTCCAGAAACTACCCCTAAAAATTCTTGATCTTTATGGTCTTGCATATATTTCACTTGCATATATTTTACAGAATCTCTTTCCGCTTTTGCGGCTAAATTTTCTCTATCGGACGAATGCATACATTTTTCTTCAAATAATTCTTCACTCGCACTTTTTCCGCCATCTAAATAAAATTGTAGCAAACGGTGTGCCATCACATCCGGATAACGACGAATTGGCGAAGTAAAATGCGAATAATAATCGAACGCTAAGCCATAATGACCAATATTATGTGTTGAATACGCTGCTTTACTCATACAACGAATTGTAAGTGTATCCACCATATTTTGTTCTTTTTTTCCTTGAACGTCTTCTAATAATTTATTTAACGAAGTAGAAATATCTTGTTTCGATTTTAAATTTAAATTATATCCGAATTTAGAAATTACATTTTGTAAACCAAATAATTTATCTTCATTTGGTTCATCGTGAATTCTGTAAATAAACGTTTTCTTTTGTTTTCCGATAAATTCAGCCACTTTTCTATTGGCTAATAACATAAATTCTTCAATTAAATGATTTGCGTCTTTACTTTGTTTGAAATATACGCCAACAGGTTCTGCGTGTTCATTTAAATTGAATTTTACTTCTACTTTATCAAAAGAAATAGCACCTGCATTCATTCTTTTTATACGAAGAATTTTTGCTAATTCATCCATTTTTAAAGTCGCTTCTACAATTGGTTTTGGTACGTGATATTCTTTTCCAGTTAATGAAATATGAGCTGGAATTATATCTGATTTACTTTCTATAATTTCTTGTGCTTCTTCATAAGCAAATCGTTGATCTGAATAAATTACAGTTCTTCCAAACCAAGAATCCACCACTTCCGCTTTATTATTTAATTGAAAAATAGCTGAAAATGTATATTTTTCTTCATTTGGTCGTAAAGAACAAGCAAAATTTGATAATACTTCTGGTAACATTGGAACTACTCTATCCACTAAATAAACAGAAGTAGCTCTATTATAAGCTTCTTCATCTAAAATAGTTCCTTCTTGTAAATAATGAGAAACATCGGCAATATGTACTCCAATTTCATAATTTCCATTTGGTAATACTTGAAATGACAAAGCATCATCAAAATCTTTTGCATCTTTAGGGTCAATTGTAAACGTTAAAATATTTCGCATATCTCTACGTTTTGCAATTTCTTCTTCTGTAATTGAAGTATCTATTTGATTAGCATACGCTTCTACTTCAATTGGAAAATCGTTTGGTAAACCATATTCTGCTAAAATGGCGTGAATTTCTGTATTGTGTTCTCCTGGTTTTCCTAATACTTTAATTACTTTTCCAAACGGAGAATCAGCTTTTTTTGGCCAATCTACCATTGAAACTAATACAACATCACCGTGTTCTGCAGTAGCTATTTCATTTTTTGGAATAAAAATATCCGTGTACATTTTAGCGTTTGTAGTAGTTACAAAACCAAAATTTTTCTGAATATCAATTACACCAACAAATTCTGTTTTTGCTCTTTCTAAAATTTCTAAAACTTCTGCTTCTGGTTTTCTACTACTTCTTCTATTATAAATATAACATTTCACTTTATCACCATCTAAAGCGTGGTTTAAATTTATAAACGGAATATATACATCATCTTCTAATTCAGAACACACAAAATATCCCGATTTACGAGATGTCATATCTACTGTTCCTTCGTAATATTCTGCTTTTGATATTATTTTATATTTACCGCGTTCGGTTTCTTCTATTTTACCTGCTTTCTTTAAAATACCTAATTCTTTAATAATTTCGTTTCTACTTTGTGTGTCATTCACTTCAATTATCGCAGCAATTTGTTTGTAATTAAAGTCTTTAGTAGGTGATGCGGATAGTATTTTATATACGTGTGCCGAAAAATCTTTGGCTTTTTTTGTCATTTTTCTAAAATTCTTTTTCATATATCATTCTTAATATCGATAAAAGTACAAAGAAGTATTTAGATTTTAGAGAAAAGAGTGAATATTATAGATTAATAAAAGATTAAATATTTTCTTTTTAAACACATAGAAACATAGTTTTTTTTAAAAATAGTAAAACCGTTT
>NZ_JBIKJI010000025.1:0-18638 GCF_044361065.1 Flavobacterium sp. | reverse complement strand
TATGAAAAACTTAAAAAAATTAGCATTCGTTGCCTTTGCAATTGTATCTACACAATTTTATGCACAAACAAAAACAGGCGCTGTAACGTATGAAATGACAATGCCTGACAATGAAGAAATGGCAGCAATGGGAACAAATACTATTAAAATCTCATTTGATGAAAAATCTTCAGCAACTCAACTGGATATGATGGGCGGAATGATATCTGTAAAAACCATTTCTATTGACAAAAACAACCCAAAAGAAACCAGAATGCTAATGGAAATGATGGGTAAAAAATATGAAGTAACAGGTGAAGCAGAAGGATTTGCTAACACAGATGTAGCTTCTCTAAAAGATGCTGAATCAGTTACTTATGATAAAAAAGCAACTAAAGAAATTTTAGGGTATAAATGTTATAAAGCTTTAGTTACAATGAATAGCGGAGTAGTGAATACCTTTTATATTACAGAAGCTATTGCGGTACAATCTTTACCTGCAGATAAATTAAAACTTACAGGATTTCCTTTAGAAGTTGAAGTAAATAGCGAAAAAGGAAAAGTGGTATTATTAGCTACTGCAGTAGACAAAGCGCCTTCTGCATCTTGCTTTACAGTGCCAGAAGGATACAAAAAAGTAACACAAGAAGAATTACAACAAGAATTAGGAGGTATGTAATTTACCTTTTAATACAAACTAAAATATCCCAAATTCAAATTGAGTTTGGGATATTTTTTTATGTTTTAAGTTTCTTTTTTCGAGCTGCTGGAAAAAGCACATTATTTAAAATTAATCTATATCCTGGTGAATTTGGATGTAAATCTAAAACTGTTGGTGCATCTCCTACTCTATGCTGATAATCTTCTGGATCGTGACCACCATAATAAGTAAACATTCCTTTGCCTTTAGTTCCGTGAATGTATCTTGCTTCACCATTAATTTTACATTCTCCCATTAACAAAACATTCGATTTAATTTTTTCCGAAACAAAAGCCGTTGTTTGCCCCATAAATCCTTTTACAATTTGTGTATGATTTTGGCATAACATCGTTGGAATTGGGTCCCATTTTGCAGAAAAATCCATTAAAGTAAAATAATCTACTTCCATAGAAAAACTTCCTTTACCGTGTTCTTCTGTGGTATCAATATCAGAAAACTCATATTTCATAGGTTGCTTTTCCAAAATAAAATCTTTAAACGCAAAAGTGTTATTGTAATCAATTTTGGCTTGATAATTAGGTTCGCTGGCATCACCATCAAACATAGGTTCGCAAATATCTGTATTTTGTGCAGAAAGCGCAATATCAAAACTATCCGTTGCAGAACACATAGCAAACATAAATCCGCCACCAATTACGTAATCTCTTATTTTAGTAGCGACTGCTAATTTTTCTTCAGATACTTTATTATATCCTAACTTTTTAGCTAATGCTTCTGCTTCTGCTTTTTGCTGAATGTACCAAGGCGCATTTCTATAATTTCCAAAAAACTTACCATATTGACCAGTAAAATCTTCGTGATGTAAATGCAGCCATTCATACAAAACAAGTTGATCAGAAAGTACTTCTGTATCGTAAATTTCTGTGTAAGGAATTTCGGCATACGTTAAAACCATAGTTACTGCATCGTCCCAAGGTTGCTTGCCTTTTGGAGTATACACTGCAATTTTAGGCGCTTTTTCTAAAACCACCGTTTCCATATTTTGAGATGGACTACTAATTTCTTCTAATATGGAAGCTGTTGCAGCATCTGTTAATACTTCAAATGACACGCCTCTAATCTGACATTCTTTTCTAATATCATCACCATCTGGCAATAAAAAAGATCCACCACGATAATTTAACAACCAATTTACTTTATAATTTTTAGCTAAAGCCCAATACGTAATTCCATACGCTTTTAAATGATTTTGTTGCCCATCGCTATCCATTGGTAACAATACCGAAGACGCATTTAATTTTGTAAAACAAATTAAAATCAGTGAAAAAACAAGGTGTTTTATATGGTTCATCAAAAGCTATTTTTGTAAATATACAAATTAATGATTAAAATGGCACGTCGCTATCTTCGTTAAAACCAGAATTCATACTACTTCCAAAGGCATCATTTGGTGATGGCAAATTTGGTGTTGCAAACGGATTTTGAGCGTCTAAATTCATTTTAGAAGGCATCGAATCGTTATATGTCATTCCAAATTCATCTAAATTATCAAACTTACCAAATTGTCCTAAGAATTTCAATCGGATATTATCTAAACTACCATTTCTATGTTTTGCAACAATAAATTCTGCCTGATTTGTGGTAGGAGCTGCTTCATCATCATCCCAATTATCAATTTTATAATATTCTGGACGATAAATAAACGATACAATATCTGCATCTTGTTCAATTGCTCCCGATTCACGTAAATCGGAAAGTAAGGGTCTTTTACTTGAACCACGTGTTTCCACAGCACGAGATAACTGAGAAAGTGCAATTACAGGAACGCTTAATTCTTTTGCCAAAGCTTTTAAACTTCTTGAAATCATAGAAATTTCTTGCTCTCTATTACCGCCACCTTTTCCTGAAGTTCCTGCAGACATTAATTGCAAATAGTCAATTACAATTAATTTAATACCGTGTTGAGAAACTAAACGACGGGCTTTTGCACGTAAATCGAAAATAGATAACGAAGGCGTATCATCAATATATAAAGGTGCTTTTTCTAAATCTTTAACTTTGACGTTTAGTTGCTCCCATTCGTGTGGTTCTAAATCACCTTTTCTAAGTTTTTCTGAAGTTAACCCGGTTTCACTTGAAATCAAACGTGTAATTAATTGTACAGAAGACATTTCCAGTGAAAATAATGCAACAGGTTCGTTTCCTGAAACGGCAATATTTCTTGCCATTGATAAAACGAATGCTGTTTTTCCCATACCAGGACGAGCCGCAATAATAATTAAATCTGAAGGTTGCCATCCAGAAGTTAAATCGTCTAATTTTCTAAATCCTGTTGGTATTCCGGATAATCCTTCTTTATTAGATATTTCTTCAATACGTTGTTTAGCCTGATTTACAAGACTTTGTGCTGTTTCGTATCCTTTTTTAAGATTTCCTTGTGTAATTTCGTATAAATTAGTTTCAGCAGTATCTAATAAATCAAATACGTCCATTCCTTCATCATAACAATCTTCAATTAATTTACTTGAAATTGAGATTAAACTTCTTTGAATGAATTTTTGAAGAATAATTCGAGCGTGAAAAACGATATGTGCCGACGAAGCAATTTTTTGCGTCAGTTGTATTAGATAAAAATCGCTACCTGCTAATTCTAAATTTCCGTTTCTTTTTAATTGTGCCGAAACCGTTAATAAATCAATTGGTTGCGGAGGCGTACTATGAAACAATTGATTAATGGCTTCATAAATATATTTGTGTGCTTCTTTATAAAACACATCTGGACTTAATAAATCAATAACTTCACCTGGAGCTTTTACGTCAATTAACATAGCTCCCAAAACTGCTTCTTCGATATCTACAGCTTGTGGTGGAAGTTTTCCTTTTTCTAAATTAATAGTAGTTGATTTATCTACCTTAACGGGGTTTATTGTAAATGCTTTTTCCATAAAGCGAAAGTAAAAAAAAATGTAGTAATATTGAATTTAACTTGTTAAAGAGAAACTGTTAATAACTATTTTTTATTGTTAATATGTCAAAAAAAATCCGTCTTATCAATGAAAAATGATAAGACGGATAAATTATGAAATCGTTCTTATTTATCTGAAAACTCTCCCATTTTACTGTATTTTTCCATTCTTTGTGCTACTAATTCTTTTGTTGATAAGTCTTTTAATTCGTTATACGATTTTGTAATCACTTTTTCAACTGTTTTAAACATCGTTTCTTTATCACGGTGCACCCCACCAAGTGGTTCTGGAATAATATCGTCAATTAATTTTTGCTTTTTCATATCAATAGCTGTAAGTTTTAAAGCTTCAGCTGCTTGCTCTTTAAATTCCCAACTTCTCCATAAAATAGAAGAACAAGATTCTGGAGAAATTACAGAATACCAAGTGTTTTCTAACATAAAAACTCTATCTCCAACTCCGATTCCTAATGCACCTCCTGAAGCGCCTTCACCAATAATAATAGAAATAATTGGCGTTTTTAATCGTACCATTTCAAAAATATTACGAGCAATAGCTTCACCTTGTCCGCGCTCTTCTGCTTCTAAACCTGGATATGCTCCTGGAGTATCAATTAAGGTTAATACAGGAATATTAAATTTCTCTGCCATTTTCATTAATCGTAATGCTTTACGGTATCCTTCAGGATTTGCCATACCAAAATTACGTAATTGACGCATTTTAGTATTAATACCTTTCTGTTGCCCGATAATCATATACGATTGTCCGTTTATTCTTCCTAAGCCACCCACCATAGCTTTGTCATCTTTAAAATTTCTGTCTCCAAATAATTCTAAAAAAGTACCATCTGTTAGGTTGGTTATGTATTCTAAAGTATACGGTCTGTTTGGATGACGCGACATTTGAACTCGCTGCCAAGCCGTAAGATTTTTATATAAATCTTTTTTTGCTTTTTCTAATTTATCTTCCAGTTGTTTGCAAGTTGCAGAAACATCAACATCTGATTCCTGACCTAAAACAACGCATTTTTCCAATTGATCTTCAAGCTCTTTTATTGGCAATTCAAAATCTAAATATTCCATAAAAGTTAATTTTTATTAATTTGTTTGTAAATACAAAGATACTATTTAATAATTATTTGAATAATTTTTAAAGCGATATCTAACTACTTTTTTTATAATTTCTAATTAATCCATTCAAAATCACTGTAATTAGAATAATTGCAGCGCCTATATAAAATGAAAAACTCATTTGTTCGTTTTTATCGAAAATTAAAACCGCTAAGGCAATTCCATATACGGGTTCTAAATTTATAGAAAGCATTACTGTGTAAGGAGAAATGTATTTCATAACGTTTACAGAGGCAATAAAAGCATAGGCAGTACAAACAGATGCTAAAATACCTAACCACATTAAATCAGAAAGTGTAATGTTGAAAAATTCTGTTGAAAATTGCTGTGTAAAAAGTAAGAAAACACTTAAAAACAAGACACCACCTAATAATTCGTAAAAAGATACGATTGTAGCATCTATTCTTTGTGCAAATTTTCCATTTACTATAGAAAAACTTGCCGACAAAAACGCTGAAGTTAAAGCTAATAGTACACCGTGCATAGTACCCGTCATATTACTATTGAAACTTTTTTGAATAAAATTTGGCTCGGAAGATTCTATTACAAAATACAAGCCAATTAAAACAACAAGTCCAAATACAATTTCGTACCAAACCATTTTTCTTTTATAAAAAATAGGTTCTAAAATAGAGGTAAAAAAAGCACCTGTTGACAAACAAGCCAAGGTAATCGAAATATTAGAAACTTTTATAGCTTTAAAAAATGTAATCCAATGCAAAGCAATTACAAGTCCCGAAATCAGTAATAAAATAATATCTTTTCTGGATAAGGTAAAACTTGTTTTTCGGTAATAAATGTATCCAAAAATCAAAACAACCGCTAATGACATTCGCCACCATACCAAAGGCAATGCATCTAAAGAAATTAACTTACCTAAAATGGCAGTAAAACCCCAAATAAAAACAATTAAATGAAGATGTAAATTATGTTTTAAACTAACGTCTGGCATTTCTTAATAAATAAAATGCTAAAATTCCGAAAATAAAATTAGGAAACCACACCGCTAAAAACGGAGGAATACTTGAACTTTCAGCTAAGGTTCCAAAGATTTTATCGAAAAACACAAATGAAAAAGCAACTAAAATTCCAATAGCTAAATTTATTCCCATTCCTCCTCTACGCTTCATTGCTGAAACAGAAACTGCAATTATGGTTAATATAAATGCAGATACTGGTGTACTGAATTTTTTATATAACACCACTAAATATACATCCAAATTAGAACTTCCTTTAGATCGTTCTTTATCAATAAAATGAACCAAATTAAATATATTCATAGTTTCAGCTACGTATATTACAGGTGTTAAATCATCCGGTTCAAATTCAAATTTTCGAATTAATTTTTCTTGCCTTTCGATGATGTCATTTTCTTTTCCGATTGTTCTTTTTACATAATTAAATAACGTATAATCTTTTGTTTTTTCATTATACTTTACTCGATTTGCGTATAATTTATATTCTAATTTATTGCCGTTAAATTTTTCGTAAATAAAATCAAATCCTGTTTTCGATATTCCGTTATAACTACTAACATACATAAATTCGTTTGGTTTTACTTGACGAAAAATATCTGATGTTTGTCTTTCTTGCCCATTTTTTTTAAGATATTCATACCTAAAACCCCAATACTTTTCACTGGCATCCGGCAAAATGAAAAAACCCATCAATAAAGTTACTAAAGATACTAATGTCGCACCTAAAATATAAGGTCGTAAAAAACGAGTAAATGAAATCCCAGAACTTAGTATAGCAATAATTTCGCTATTGTTGGCTAATTTTGAAGTAAACCAAATGATTGATAAAAACAGAAAAATTGGAAATAATAAATTGGCGAAATAAATAGTAAATCCGTAATAGTAAACTAAAACATCTTTAAAAGCCACTTTGTTTTCAATCATACGATTGATTTTTTCAGATACATCGATAATTATTCCAATAGGAATAAACATAAACAACATAGCTGTAAATGTAATTAAGTATCTTTTAAATATGTACCAATCTATTTTTTTCATAATTTTTTTGGCTTGTTTTGTTTGTGACTTTTTAGAATTACTCCTAAACTTATAAATAGCAACCTTTTAAACAAAACCTTACAATCTCGTTGTTACTTTTTTAACCATAATTTCTTTCCATTCTCTGAAAGTTCCTGCCAAAATTTGTCTTCTTGCTTCGCGAACTAACCACATATAAAATCCAAGATTATGAATGGTTGCAATTTGTTTTCCTAAAAATTCGTTTGCAATAAATAAATGTCGCAAATACGCTTTCGAATAATCCGTATCTACATATGTATGCGCCATCGCATCAATTGAAGAAAAATCTTCTTCCCACTTTTTATTTTTGATATTGATAAATCCTTCAGAGGTAAATAACATACCATTTCGTGCATTTCGAGTTGGCATCACACAATCGAACATATCAATACCTAATGCGATATTTTCTAAAATATTGGCTGGTGTGCCTACTCCCATCAAATAACGAGGTTTGTCTTTTGGCAAAATTGCGGTTACCACTTCTGTCATCGCATACATTTCTTCCGCTGGCTCACCTACTGAAAGTCCTCCAATCGCATTACCAACTTGATTTCTACTTGCAATAAATTCCGCAGATTGCTGACGTAAGTCTTTATAAGTACTTCCTTGAACTATTGGAAAAAATGCTTGAGAATAATCGTATTTAAAAGGCAATGTATCTAAATGGTTGATGCATCTATCTAACCAACGATGTGTCATATGCATAGAACGTTGTGCATATTTGTAATCACAAGGGTACGGCGTACATTCATCAAAAGCCATAATAATATCAGCACCAATTGTTCGCTGGGTTTCCATAACATTTTCTGGTGAAAAAAAGTGATATGAACCATCTAAATGCGATTTAAACTTCACCCCTTCTTCTTTAATTTTTCGTCGACCTGATAATGAATATACTTGGTAACCTCCAGAATCGGTTAAGATATTTCTATCCCAATTCATAAATTTATGCAAACCTCCTGCTTTTTCTAATACGTCTAATTTTGGTCTTAAATATAAATGATAGGTATTTCCTAAAATTATATCTGGATTAATGTCGTTTTTCAATTCGCGCTGGTGTACTCCTTTTACTGAAGCAACCGTACCAACAGGCATAAAAATAGGTGTTTCAATAACACCGTGGTCAGTAGTTATAAGTCCAGCTCTTGCTTGGCTTTGAGCATCGGTTTTTAATAAATCAAACTTCATATATTCATTTTAAAGGGCAAATATAATTTAAAAGTTAGAAGTTAGAAGTTAGAAACCGTAAGTTTTTAAAACTTTACAATAAAATTAACGCTTACAGATATTTAATTGAATAATTATTTGCAAAAATAAAAAATAGTATTACTTTTGCATCCACTTTAATCAACCTCTGGCGAAAGACGTGTATGTTGCTTAGATTTAATGATTTATATAAAAAATTATGTCAAATTTACTTGATTTCGTTCAAAACGAATTAGTATCGAAAAAAGACTTTCCTAACTTTAGCGCTGGAGACACTATTACTGTGTACTACGAAATTAAAGAGGGTGAAAAAACAAGAACTCAGTTTTTCAAAGGAGTTGTAATTCAAAAAAGAGGATCTTCTTCTACTGAAACATTTACAATCCGTAAAATGTCTGGAGCAATTGGTGTAGAGCGTATCTTCCCAATTAATATGCCAGCTTTACAAAAAATTGAAATGAACCAAAAAGGTAAAGTACGTAGAGCAAGAATTTACTACTTTAGAGAACTTACTGGTAAAAAAGCAAAAATCAAAGAAAGAAGAGGTTAATCTTCATATTTGTACTCATAAAAAAATCCCGATTGTATCGGGATTTTTTTTTATCCTTATTTTTTGAGCTATAAATTATTAAATCTGTAATTTTTAAGGTTTAAATTATCAATTTCGAAATTGTGCTATTTTTTATGACTTACGAATTAAAATACTTCTAAATTTCTTATCTTTGCTAACCTTAATTTAGAAATAAACAAACTATATAAAATATGTCGAAAATTTTTTATACCATAACGGATGAAGCGCCTATGTTGGCTACACACTCGTTTTTACCCATAATTAAAGCGTTTACCAAAACGGCAAATATTGATGTAGAAACAAGAGATATATCATTAGCAGGAAGAATTTTATCTAACTTTCCTGAATATTTGAAAGACGACCAAAAAGTAGCTGACAATTTAGCCGAATTAGGACAATTAGCTACAACGCCAGAAGCAAATATTATAAAATTACCAAACGTTTCTGCTTCCATTCCTCAATTAAAAGAAGCCATAACAGAATTGCAATCACACGGTTATGCCATTCCTAATTTTGTAGAAGAACCCCAAAACGATACAGAAAAAGAAATAAAAGTAAAATATTCAAAAGTACTTGGTTCTGCAGTAAATCCTGTTTTACGTGAAGGAAATTCAGATAGACGTGCACCAAAAGCCGTTAAGAATTACGCCAAACATAACCCACATTCAATGGGGACTTGGAATGCCGATTCTAAAACAGAAGTCGCACATATGATTGAAGGCGATTTTTACGGAACTGAAACTTCTACAACCATTGAAAATGATTCGAAATTCAGAATTGTATTTGAAGGAAATGATGGCACTTCAACTGTATTAAAAGATTTTTCAAATTTAAAAGCTGGAGAAATCATTGATAGTTCAATAATGAATTTAAAAGCTTTAAAAGAATATTCAAAGAAAACAATTGCATACGCAAAAGAAAAAAACGTAATGCTTTCTGCTCATTTGAAAGCTACAATGATGAAAATTTCGGATCCAATTATTTTCGGCGCTATTGTTGAAACCTATTTTGAAGCCGTTTATACTAAATATTCAGACCTATTTAAATCTTTAGACATTCATCCGAATAATGGTTTGCAAGATTTGTACAATAAAATTGTTGGAATTTCTGAAGAAGAAGCTATTAAACAAGACCTAGCTGCTGCTTTAACAAACGGACCAAAAGTAGCTATGGTGAATTCTGATAAAGGAATTACTAATTTTCACGTTTCTTCTGATATTATTGTAGATGCTTCTATGGCAGCTTTAGCAAGAAGTGGTGGGAAAATGTGGAATACAGATGGGAAAGAAGAAGATACTATTACAATGATTCCAGATCGTTCGTATGCTGGTTTTTATACCGCAGTTATTGACGATATGAAAAAATATGGTGCTTTAGACCCAAGAACAATGGGTTCTGTGCCAAATGTTGGATTAATGGCTCAAAAAGCAGAAGAATATGGTTCGCACGACAAAACTTTTCAATTGTCTGCAGCTGGAACAGTTAAAGTTGAAAATGAAAACGGCACGACTTTACTTTCTCAAAAAGTAGAAGCTGGCGATATTTTCAGAATGTGTCAAACTAAAGATGCTCCTATTCAAGATTGGGTAAAATTAGCCGTAAACAGAGCTCGTTTATCTGATACTCCAGCACTTTTTTGGTTAGATAAAGATAGAGCTCACGATAGAGAAATTATCAAAAAAGTAGAAAAATATTTAAAAAATTACGATACTTCAGGTATAGATATTCGTATTTTAGATGTTAAAGACGCTATGTCGGAAACATTAAAAAGAATTAGAGAAGGAAAAGACACCATTTCAGTTTCTGGAAATGTGTTACGTGATTATTTAACCGATTTATTTCCAATTTTAGAATTAGGAACTTCAGCCAAAATGCTTTCTATTGTTCCATTAATGAATGGTGGTGGTTTATTTGAAACTGGAGCAGGTGGTTCTGCACCAAAACACGTAGAGCAATTTATTGATGAAGGCTACTTACGTTGGGATTCATTAGGAGAAATTTTAGCTTTAGGGGTTTCTTTAGAACATTTAGGACAAAGTTTAAATAATGAAAAAGCAATTGTTTTATCAGAAACTTTAGATGAAGCTACTGAAAAATTCTTAGCAAATGATAAATCTCCGGCTCGTAAAATTGGTCAATTAGACAATAGAGGTTCGCACTTTTACATTGCATTATATTGGGCGCAAGCATTGGCTTCGCAAAATAAAAACGCTGAATTAAAAACCTACTTCACTCCTATTGCAGCAGAATTAACTGCTAACGAAGCAAAAATTGATGCTGAATTAATTGAGGCTCAAGGTAAAAAACAAGAAATTGGCGGATATTACCAACCAAATGAAAGTTTATTGACTGCTGCGATGCGACCAAGCACAACATTAAATGCTATAATAAATAAAATGTAAATTTGTTTACAAAGTAATTAAAGGCGATGTAGTTTTATATCGCCTTTTTTTAATTAACGTCAACTTAACAGATATTTTGTACTATTTTTGCGAAATTTGTATCCAACATCGAAACAATTAAAAATGAAAAAAAATAACTTTTTAACACTACTTTTTATATTACTCTTTACAGTTGCCTTTTCACAAGAAAAAGTAACGTTAAGCGGTATAGTAAAAGATCAAAAATCTAATGAAACGTTAATTGGCGTAACAATTTCTTTTCAAAATAGCACTATCTCACGCACTTCATTAACCAATGAATATGGGTTTTATTCTATTACTTTACCTAAAGGAGAATATAGAATCGAAATAAATTCTTTAAGTTTCGATGGTTTTTCAGAAGTAATTACATTGGAATCAAACACTAAAAAAGATTTGTTTTTAAATGAAAAATCAAATGAGATTGAACAAGTTGTAGTGGCCGGAAACTCAAAAAAACTACAAATTGACAAACCAGAAATGAGCGTCAACAAACTAACTATTTCTCAAATAAAATCAATGCCAGCCATTTTAGGTGAAGTAGATGTGATTAAGTCAATTTTAACTTTGCCTGGCGTTACAAATGCTGGTGAAGGGCAATCTGGATTTAACGTTCGTGGTGGTGCTGCAGATCAAAATTTAATATTATTAGACGAAGCGACAATTTATAATTCTTCTCATTTATTCGGATTTTTCTCTGTTTTTAATGCCGATGCTATTAAAGATTTAAAGCTATATAAAGGTGGAATTCCTGCAAGATTTGGCGGAAGAGTGGCTTCTGTATTAGATATTTATCAGAAAGAAGGAAATAGTAAAAAATTCGGTATGAATGGTGGAATTGGTTTAATTTCAAGTAGAATATTAGCCGAAGGACCAATTGTAAAAGACAAAGGCTCTTTCTTAGTAGCAGGAAGAAGTAGTTATGCCCATCTATTTTTAAAACTTGCTGACAATAACAACACCGCTTATTTTTATGACTTAAACACAAAAATAAATTACAAATTAAACGAGAATAACAACTTATTTTTATCTGGTTATTTTGGAAGAGACGTTTTTAGTTTAAACAATCAATTTATAAACACTTATGGAAATTCGGTATTAAATGTAAGATGGAATCACTTATTTAATGATAAATTATTTTCAAATGCTTCGTTTATTTATAGTGATTATTACTATGGTTTGACTTTAGATTTTATAGGATTTAATTGGGAAAGCGGCATTAAAAATTATAATTTCAAATACGATTTTAAACATTATGTTTCGGATAGTTATAAATTATTTTATGGCGCAAATGCTATTTATTATGATTTCAATCCAGGAAGAATTGAGCCAATAGATGCAAATTCGAGTATTAATGAAAAACAACTTGCCAAAAAACACGCCTTCGAACCTGCTTTTTATATTGATGCAGAACAAAAATTAACGGATAAACTTTCTGTAAATTACGGATTAAGATATAGTATGTTTTATAGGTTAGGCGAACAAACTATGAATGTTTATGCAAATAACCAACCCGTAACGTATGATGCAGATTTGGGCATTTACGAAAAAGCAACTCCTGTTGACAAAAAGTATTATGGAAAAAATGAAACTATTGCCAATTTTGGAAATTTAGAACCACGAATTGCTTTGGCGTATACTATTAACGATAATCAATCTGTGAAAGCGAGTTATAATAGAATGAGTCAATATTTACATTTAATTTCGAATACACAATCGCCAACACCTTTAGACATTTGGACACCTAGTGATAATTTCTTGAAACCTCAAATTTTAGATCAGTTTGCAGTGGGTTATTTTAAAAATTTAAAAAATGGCGATTATACATTAGAAGTAGAATCGTTTTATAAAATGGTGAAAAATAGATTAGATTATATAGATGGTGCTGACTTAATTGCCAATGAAGCAATTGAACAAGTGGTATTGGCAGGAAAAACTCGAGCTTATGGATTAGAAATTATGGCTAAGAAAAACGTAGGAAAACTTTCTGGTTGGATTTCATACACGCTTTCACGTTCGGAACAACAAACTGCTGGAAGAACACCTATTGAATCAGGAATAAATAATGGCAATTGGTACAAAACAGGTTGGGACAAAACACATAATATTTATGTAACAGGAAGTTATAAATTAAATCAAAAATGGAGTTTTGGAAGTATTTTCACCTATCAAACGGGGCAACCGGTAACTTTTCCAACGGCGCAATATCAATATCAAGGCATAAATGTTCCTGTATATAGTGATAGAAATCAAGATAATTTACCCGCTTATCATCGTATAGATGTTTCTGCTACTTTAAATCCAACAAAAAACAAAGGAAGAAAATGGCAAGGCGAATGGGTTTTCTCGGTATATAATTTATATGGCAGACAAAATGCAGCATCTATAAATTTCAGACAAAATCAAGATAGTGGTTTAAATGAAGCGGTAAGGCTTTCTATTTTTGGAATCGTACCGAGTGTAACTTATAATTTTAAATTTTAAAACAATGAAAAATAATATAAAATATTTCATTTTAGCAATTGGTTTATTTCTATTTAGTTGCGAAGAAGTAGTTGATGTAGATTTAAATAATAGCGAACCAAAATTGGTTATTGATGCTTCTATTAAATGGGAAAAAGGTACGCCTGGTAATGAACAATCTATAAAAATAACAACGACTGCTGATTATTTCAACAACATTGTACCTGTTGTAAATGGAGCAATTGTAAAAATAACAGATTCCAATAACACCGTTTTTAATTTCTTAGAAGATGGAGCAAGTGGTATTTATAAATGTACCAATTTTAATCCTATTTTAAATGGGGTTTACACGCTGTCAGTAATTCATAGCGGACAAACATATGTTGCCACAGATAAACTATATCCAGTTCCTGCAATCAGTTCAATCCAACAAAGTTTAAACGGTATAACCGGAAATGATATAGAACTAAAATTTAATTTTCAAGATAACGGTGCAGAATCTAATTTTTATTTAGAAGAATATAAAGTACCTTACAGACCCTTCCCACTTTTAGGTGTGTTTAACGATGAATTTACTAATGGCAATCAAATGTTTTCATTACTAATTGATAAAGACTTAAAGCCAACACAAAATGTAAAATTTTCGTTACACGGAATTTCAGAACGTTACCATAATTTTATGAATATTCTAATAAGTATTTCTGGCGGATTGAGCAACGGTCCGTTTAGCACACCCCCAGCAACAGTAAAAGGCAACATAATCAATCAAACCAAAAACACAAACTATCCGTTAGGTTATTTTAGATTATCTGAAGTAGAGGTGAAAAATTATGTAGTGCAATAACAAATTCACTATTTATTTTAAACACAGATTTAAGAAATTATAAAAATTTATATAATTACTTAAATCTGTGTTTCTTTTTAAATTTCAATTTACAAAAATCAATAAAAAACAATAACTTTGACTTCTGTAAGCATCAACATACAAAAACTAAAAACGACAAACCATAAACATTAATTATGTCTTCACATCATATTGTTCGCGACGACCAAGAGCCTGCATTAATTATTGCAAATGGTTTGGCTTGTAATACCGAACTTTTAGGACAACTTTTAGAATGGTCACCATTAGTAATTGTTTTAGATGCAGCGATAGAACGTGTGCTGGAATTAGGTATAAAAGTTGATGTTTTATTAGGTGATTTCGATAGAAATTTTGATACTGAATATTATAAAAATAACCATTATCCAATTGAAATTATCCATACCCCAGATCAAAATAAAACTGATTTAGAAAAAGCTTTCGATTTTTTAATTCAAAAAGGACATAAAGCGGCAAATGTAGTTTGGGCAACTGGCAAACGAGCGGATCATACTTTAAATAATTTTTCCACACTTGCTTCGTACAGAAATCAATTAAAAATTGTTTTATTTGATGACCATTCAAAAGTGTTTTTGTTACCAAATTCCTTTAAAAAATGGTATCCAAAAAACAGTATCATTTCGCTAATTCCATTAGGAAAAGTAGAAAATATTTGTACCGAAAATCTATTTTACAAATTACAAAATGAAACTTTAGAATTGGGATTTCGAACAGGAAGCAGTAATCACGTTTGCGAAGATGGAATAATTACAATTACTCACGAAAAAGGTAATTTATTATTAATTGAAAGTTTTGATTAAAATGAAAAATTTTCAATTAAACGAGTTTTTGCATATAAAAGGTATTGGTTCTGCATCTGGATTAATATATTATCAAAATGTACTTTTTATTATTTCAGACAACAGTACTTTTTTATATCAATATGTAATAGACAAAAAATTAGTTCTTAAATTTCCTTTAGTAGATACTCCGCAAGAAAATATTGCAAAAAAAGACAAATTAGATTTAGAAGCTTTGACTCATTTTGGAAATCAAATTTTTATTTTTGGTTCTGGTTCAACGGCACAACGAAATACAATGTTTTCTTTAAATTTAGAAAATGATGCTTTACAAAAAAATGATTTGTCTGTATTGTATGAATTTTTAATAAAATTAGCTTCATTAAACGATGACGAACTTAATATAGAAGGCGCTATTTGTACAAATAAAACTATGTTGCTTTTTCAAAGAGGAAATGGAAAAAACAGCAAAAATGGAATTTTTATTATTCCTGATAATGCTTCACTCTCAAAACATTTTGTATCGATAACTTTACCCAAAATTGAAAACATTGAAGTTTCCTTTACAGATGCCGTTTTAGTTGATGAATTTATTTATTTTTTAGCAACTGCAGAAGATACTATTTCGACTTATGAAGACGGAGAAGTACTTGGGTCAATTATTGGAAAAATGAAAAGTGATACATTTGAAATTATTGATACACAAATAATATCAAATACGCAAAAATTTGAAGGCATTACATTATATGAAAACAACGATAAAGAAATTCATTTTTTACTCTGCGAAGATAACGATACAGAAATTTTAGAATCAAAAATTTATAAATTAACCCTAAAAAAATAATTATGAATCCAATTTTTAACCAAAACATTTTTTTAGTAAAAGAAAAAATAGGGATGTTCAAAGCATCAAATAATTATGATATTTTTAATCCAGAAAACAATGAATTAGTTTTAACTTGTAGAGAACCAAATTTAGGCTTTTTTACAAAACTATTTCGTTTTACAGATTACAAAAGAATGACACCTTTTGATATTGAAATCAGAACTGCATCTGGTGAATTAACCATTCAAATTAAAAGAGGCGTGACAATTTTTCGTTCCGATATTGATGTTTTTGATGGCGGTGGAAGAAAAATTGGGGTGTTTAAACAGAAATTCTTTTCATTTGGTGGCCGATTTGAAGTACACGACCATCAAGACAAACATTTATGTACACTACAAGGTAAATGGACAGGTTGGGACTTTAAATTTAATAAAGACAATAAAGAATTGGCTAATGTTTCTAAAAAATGGGCTGGTTTAGGTAAAGAATTTTTCACAAGCGCCGATAACTATGTAATAAATATTACAGATGTAGCAGAAGAAAGCGCACTTCGTCCTTTACTTATTGCAGCAGTAATGTGTATTGATATGGTTTTTAAAGAATAAAACATAAAAAAAATCCCCAATTTTAATTGGGGATTTTTTTTATTATTTAACAGAGGCTGCTTTGTCTTTCATTCCTAAAGTTTCATAACTCAATTTTAAAATTGTTTTCATATCTTGATTTGCTACATCAAGTTGATGTGCTCTTTCAAAATAAGGTAATGCCTTTAAATACATTGCTTTTCTTTTTGCATTTAGTTCATTATACATTTTTGTATTTTTTAAATTGGCATTAATTTCATCTACAATTTTAGCATCATCAGCTAACATTAAGAATCCTACATTATATTGTAATTGAGCATTGTTTGGATCTTTTTCTAAAATGCCTTCAATTAATTTTTGATACGTTGCAATATCATTATTTCTGTAATAAATTGTAGCATTATCTATTTGAAGTTGAACCTCATCTGGGTTCAATTTTATAGCTTCCAAAAAATCTATTTTCGCTTGTTCATCATTTTTATTGAAAAATGATAATGAAGCAATATTTTTAGCCAAATTAGCTTCAGTTATAGCAAACTTACCTTTTCCTGTACCTTTTAAGCCAACTGCTTTAATTTGTCGGTAATATTTTTCTGCATCTACATATTCTTCAGCTTGCATTGCAGTAATTGATGCATTTTCTAAATTAGCAACATCTGTAGGGTCTAACTGATAAGTATTATAAAAAACTCTAGATGCTTCTTTATATTTTTTAGAAGAGTTATAGGCAAATGCCATTTGTAAAAAAACAGGTTTGAAAGAATCAATTGTATTTTTAATTTCATCTGTAAATACCTTTTTCTCTTGATTTGCTTCAAAATCAAGTGTTTTACGCATAGCTTCTACCATACTTGTAAATGCTTCAGGAGTAAATATTTTCTGAATCATCATTGGGTTAGGTTGAGCTCCCATAGTTGACATTTCAGCTAATGGTTGCATAGCTTTATAGAAATTCGCAGCAACTTTATCATTTTCGGAACTTGCAACGGCTTCTAACTTTAAAACGGTTTCTTTGTATTTAGAAAAATCATCAGCAGACAATTGGTCTTTATCATACAACTTTTTTAATGTTTTTAATTCATCTTTTTGAGCGTAAGTTGATGCAAAAGCCAACAGTAAAGCCCCTAATACAATTTTTTTCATTTCGTTACTATTTTAGTTTAAAAAAAGCCCAACGAATTGGGCTTAAAAATTATTCCAATTCTTCGTTGTTGTCAGGTTCAACATCTGAATCATTATTTTCTGGAGTTTCTTCTTCAGAAGTTTCAGCTTCCAATACTTCTATTGGATTTCCATCTTCATCTAATTCCACTACTTCTTCATCTTCACGCAACACTTTAGTTACAGCTGCGATGGAATCGGTTCCTTTAATATTGATTAATCGTACACCTTGAGTCGCTCGACCCATCACACGAAGGTCAGATACCATCATACGAATCGTTAAACCTGATTTGTTGATAATCATTAAATCATCATCATCTGTTACGTTATTAATTGCAATTAACGAACCTGTTTTTTCTGTAATGTTTAATGTTTTCACACCTTTACCACCACGATTTGTAATTCGGTACACATCTTCTCCGTCGTCATCAACTAATTTAGTACGTTTTCCGTATCCATTTTCAGTTACAACCAAAATTTGTGTTTCATTAATATCGTCTTTATTAACAGTTACAATTCCAATTACTTCGTCAGCTTCATCTTTTAAAGTAATTCCTCTAACTCCAGAAGCCGTTCTACCCATTGGACGTGTTTTAGCTTCTTCAAAACGAACCATTTTACCAGATTTCCCTGCAATTAACACTTGACTTTCACCATTGGTTAATTTTGCTCCTAATAATTCATCACCTTCTTTAATAGTAATTGCAGCAACTCCGTTTACACGTGGTTTAGAATACTTCTCTAAAGAGGTTTTCTTCACCTGACCTTGCTTGGTTACCATAATTAAGTTATGACTCTTAATATAATCTTGGTCTTTTAAGTCTTGTGTGCAAATATAAGCGGCAACTTTATCGTCTGGTTCAATATTAATGATGTTTTGAATTGCTCTTCCTTTACTTGCTTTTGTTCCTTCAGGAATTTCATACACACGCATCCAGAAACATTTTCCTTTTTGAGTAAAGAATAATAAATA
>NZ_JBIKJI010000024.1:0-18851 GCF_044361065.1 Flavobacterium sp. | reverse complement strand
TGACGAACAACAAAAATTCATCGCAGATAATCAAGCATTTATAGATCGTTTTCGTGGTACATTTTCTAAAACAGATGCGGTACAATCTCGTGTTAGAATGTTAGAAAAAATTGTACCAATTGAAGTGGATGAGGTCGATACTTCGGCATTAAAGTTGAAATTTCCACCATCGCCTCGTTCTGGACAATATCCAGTGGTAGTAGAAGGATTATCCAAAAAATACGGCGACCACGTTGTATTTAAAGATGCGAATATGGTTATTGAAAGAGGGCAGAAAGTAGCTTTTGTTGGAAAAAATGGAGAAGGAAAATCTACAATGATTAAAGCCATAATGAAAGAAATTGAGTTTGAAGGCAAATTAGAAGTAGGACATAATTCTCAGATTGGTTATTTTGCACAAAATCAGGCTTCTTTATTAGATGGTGAGATGTCTATTTTCGAAACTATTGACCAAATTGCCGTAGGCGATGTTCGTACAAAAATTAAAGATTTATTAGGTGCTTTTATGTTTAAAGGTGACGATATTCAAAAGAAAGTAAAAGTGCTTTCTGGAGGAGAAAAAACACGTTTGGCAATGATAAAATTATTATTAGAACCTGTGAATGTCTTAATTCTGGATGAGCCAACCAATCATTTGGATATGAAAACCAAAGATATTATTAAAGATGCTTTACGCGATTTTGACGGTACATTAATTTTAGTTTCACACGACCGTGACTTTTTAGATGGTTTGGCAACAAAAGTGTTTGAATTTGGAAACAAACGCGTTAAAGAACATTTTGAAGATATCAAAGGATTCTTAGCAATTAAGAAAATGGAAAGTATGCGTGAAATTGAAAAATAGTTTTTTAACTCATTTTAATTCTTTTTATTTGTAACTAAATTAAACTAAACTAATTATGAAAAAAATACTGCTTTTACTTGTATTTGTTTTGATTTCTTGTAGTAAAGACGAAGCCAATACTAACAGTGAACCTGATTTTACATTGCCTACGATTACTATTTCTAATCCAACTTTTAGTCCTGCTGAATTTAAATTTTATGGAAATGTAACTTCTGTAGGTTCAGGATATTCTTCAAGAGGTTTTTGTTGGGGATTAAATATCAATCCCATCTTAAATAATAATAGTAATCAATATTTGACAGAGTTTACCAATACATCTGGGAACTTTTTTTTAACAAAACCGTATGGAACAGATTTTACACCTTTAACAACATATTATGTTAGGGCTTATGTTCAAGCAAATAATGGCGAAGTTGTATACAGTGAGAATATTACATTTGTTACACCTGCTAAAATGAATCTTACAGGAAGTGCTAAGAAAATTTACACCACTAGCTTAACATTAAATGGAACGGTTATGGTAAATCAGTTAGAACCTATTCTTCCTGATAACAAAGGTTTTTGTTACAGAACTTCTTCAGGAGTAACAGTAACAAACGGACAAAATATTGAAATGAACACTTCTGATTATGCAACATATGAATTAACACCTACGAATTTATTATCTAACACGATTTATTATGCCAAAGCATATGTAAGAGAAGGTGCTTCTATTTATTATTCTGATGAGTTTCAATTTAAAACAGCTGGAGCCATAGGTACTTCTGGAGGTTATATTTTTTACGACAAAGGAGAATATTCAGATGGATGGCGCTATCTTGAAGCGGCACCCAATAATTTAACTTATAACGGTTCTGATAAAATTTTATGGGGTTGCATGGGAACAGCAGTAAATCAAACTCAAGCGACTATGGGATTTGGTTCTTCTAATACAGCCCGAATAATTTCTCAATGTTCTAGTGCCAATTGTGCGGCCCGCCTTTGTGATAATTATTCAATAAACGGACTTTCAGATTGGTTTTTACCATCAGATGAAGAATTGTTCGCTTTTTACAAAAGTGCTAATAATGTTTATACAATTGCTAATGCTTCTACTTCTGCAAAATATTTTTGGAGTTCTACAGAATTTAATAATAATGAGGCAAGAATTTTAGATGCTTATGATGGTTACTTATGGGATTATGATAAAAATTATAATTTAGTGCGAGTTAGACCAGTTAGAAGGTTCTAGTTTGATATAAAAAAATCGACCATCAGGTCGATTTTTTTATGCATTTTTATAATGTTTAAAAGGAAATAATAACATTCCGAAACATTCACCTTTATCTTTTCCTAAATGTTTGTGATGCATTTTGTGTGCTCTTCTTAAAGCACGAGCATATTTGTTATTGGCGTTTCTAAATAATTTAAAACGTTGGTGAATAAATATATCGTGTACTAAGAAATAGGTTAATCCATAAGCAAAAATCCCAAGTCCAATTGCCAATCCGATTGCTAAGATTCCATTTTGCCACAAAAAGAAAAAGGTCATACTTACTACAGCGTAAAATATAAAGAACGCATCATTTCTTTCAAACCACGAATCGTGGTCTTTTTTATGATGGTCGGCGTGTAAACTCCAAAGGAATCCGTGCATTATAAATTTATGTGTAAACCACGCCATAAATTCCATCATAAAAAATGTTATAAGAAACACTACTATATACAACCACATAATTTTTTAATTTAAAGTTTTAATGTTAAAAATGTATTTAATTTTTTACTGATTAAAGTAAATTCAATCTATATTTTACATAACAACGCGCTAAAAGTTCGGCTTTTTCATAATCAGGAACTCTAATCCGTGTGTTTTTTATTTCTGTTGAAGGTGTCGTTTTCAATCTTTTCAATAATCGTTTGTAATATCTGTACGCGGTGTATACGCCAAATTTAGCTTCAATAGGTAAACGTAAAATTCCTTCGTATGCCATTTTAAAATCAGCTTCAATATCTTCAATAATTTCTTTTTTTGAAGATTCTGTTAGCTTATTTAAATCGGTATTTGGAAAATAAGTACGATTTAAACCTTCAAAATCAGCTTTTAAATCTCTCAAGAAATTTACTTTCTGAAAAGCAGAACCTAATTTCATAGCAGATGCTTTTAGTTCTTCGTATTTTTTCTCATCGCCATTTACAAAAACCATTAAGCACATTAAACCCACAACATCCGCACTTCCGTATATGTATTCGTGATATTCTTCAGTGGTTTTGTATTCTTGTTTTACTAAATCAAGCTTCATACTTTTCATAAACGCAGCAATCAATTCTCGTTTGATATTATGTTTATTGACGGTGTGCTGGAACGAGTTTAAAATTGGATTTAAACTAATTTTATTACGAATTGCGTCTTCTAATTCTATTTCAAATTTTTCAAATAATTCCTCTTTGTTGTAATCATGAAAACTATCTACAATTTCATCAGCAAAACGAACAAATCCATAGATATTATAAATATCTTGTCTAATTGATGGCGCAAGCATTTTTACTGCAGATGAAAAAGAAGTACTGTACGCTTTGGTGACTTTAACGCTACATGCGAAAGAAACGGTATCAAATAATGCCTTCATATTATTGGTATTTTTTTATTAATTGTGAAACTAACTTTCCTGATATTAATGCAGGAGGAACGCCAGGTCCAGGAACAGTTAATTGTCCCGTAAAATATAAATTTTTAACTTTTTTACTTTTCAATTTCGGACGTAAAACAGCGGTTTGTAATAATGTATTAGCCATTCCGTAAGCATTTCCTTTGTAGGAGTTATACTCTGATTTAAAGTCGTTTACACAAAAAGATTTTTTAAAGATAATGTTTTTTCTAACACTTTGTTTCGTAATAAGCTCAAATCGACTTATTATTTTTTCAAAATATTCTTCTCTTAAAGCTTCCGTATCTTCTAAATCCGGTGCAATTGGAATTAAAAAAAAGCCATTTTCACAACCTTCTGGAGCGGTTTGTTTGTTTGTTATAGAAGTAAAATTTGCATAAAATAAAGGATCTGAAGGCCATTCTGGATTGTCGTAAATTTCAACAGCATGTTTCTCAAAATCCGAATCAAAAAATAAATTATGATGACATACGTTTTCTAATTTTTTATCAAAACCTACATAAAATAATAAGGAAGAAGGTGCAAAAGTTTTTTTATCCCAATACTCTTCAGAATATTGTCTGTTTTCGATGGGTAATAAAGTTTCCGTATGATGGTAGTCTGCTCCTGAAAGTACTACGTCTGCATTCAAAATTTCATTATTTATTTCAATCCCACAAGTTCGATTGTTTTCTACAATTATCTTAGTAATGTTTGAATCTGTTTTATAAGTAACACCTAATTCTTTTCCTAACTGAACCATAGCTTGAACGACATCGAAAAAACCATTTTTTGGTTGCCACGTTCCTAAACCAAAATCCGCATAATTCATAAAACTATAAAACGATGGTGTGTCAGATGGTTTTGCACCTAAAAACAAAACTGGAAATTCTAAAATTTGTTGTAAGTTTTTGTTTTTTATTTTTTTACGAACATCTCTTTTGATGTTTGAAAAAAATTGGTCGATTTTAAGTGCGGTTTGAGGTGTAACTAATTCAAAAATACTTTCGCCAGGTCTATATACTAAATCTTTAATGGCTATTTCGTAATTTTTTTTAGCGTTGTCAATAAATTCGCTTAATTTTTTACCGCTTCCTTTTTCTAATTTTTCGAAATCGGAAATAATAGTATTTAAATCATCCGAAATATCAAAATGCGTGTTGTCTTCAAAAAACACTCTATATCCTGGAGATAATTTTTCTAAACTATAGTAATCTGAAGGCTTTTTATTAAAATCTGCAAAAAAACTTTCAAATACATCGGGCATCCAATACCAGGAAGGTCCCATATCAAAAGTAAAACCATCAGCAGAAAATTGTTGGGCACGCCCACCTAAATTTGCGTTTTTTTCAAATACTGTTACCTTATTTCCTTCTTTTGCTAAATAACAAGCTGCAGCTAATGATGAAAATCCAGATCCTATAATATGTATTGTTTGTGGCATATATGTGTAATTAGTATTTAATGTAATATTATAATGTATACAAAAAATCTTTTAAGTTTTCTATAGATCTAATGTTTTCAGGTAGTGTAGAATTGTCTAAAGTTTGAGCTTTTCTTCCAAAAATTAACAACTCATTAGAATTGTTTTTTAGTATTGTATTCTTAAAAGTTTGAATATAATTTTCTATTTCACTTTCATTTGGCTCTACAGTTAAATAGGTGATATAGGTTATTTTTTTAAAATGATTGTTTAATTCCAATAAATTTTCAATAGGTAAACTTCTTCCTAAATAAACTGAATGATGTCCTTTTGTAACGATTTCGTGATGAAGAAACAAAAGACCTAAATCATGAATTTCATTAAAAGGTAAGTATAAAATATAGGTTTGATCTGAAACGCTATTTTGTTTAATTTGATATTTCTCAATTTCAATTAATATTTTTTGCTTAATTAAATGAGAAATAAAATGTTCATGGGCTGGTGTTATTGTATTTGTTGTCCATAAAACGCCTATTTCCTCTAAAAGAGGTATAAATGTTTCGAAAAATACGGTACTAAAGCTTTTTTCATTAAGTAAATCATTGTACGTTTTAACAAAAAGTGGCTGATCGAAATTTAACATCGCCATTTTAAAATTGCTTAAAACATGATTATTTACTGTTTTTTGTGTTTGAATTTTAACTACAAACTTTTCAATTTCTGTTTGATTTAGTTTTGATATTTTAGAAATCTTATACCCAAAATTAGTTAACAAAACTACATTTAAAAGCTTTTGTAGGTTTTTTAAATCATACAATCTAATATTAGTATCTGTACGCATAGGCTCAAGTAAATTGTACCTTTTTTCCCAAATACGAATAGTATGCGCTTTAATACCTGAAAGGTTTTCCAAGTCTTTAATACTGAATGTAGATTTTATGTTGTTCATTTTTTACCTAAAAAGTTTAAACAAAAATACATAAAAAATAGAAACAATTGCAATAAAAAGAAAAAAAATCTTGCAAAAGCAAGATTTTAAAGTGACCAAAATGGGATTCGAACCCATACGCCTTGCAGCACCACCCCCTCAAGATGGCGAGTCTACCAATTCCTCCACATGGCCTTAAATAAAAAAAGAAGCTAAGCTGATGCTTAACTTCTTTTTGTGACCCCGCTGGGATTCGAACCCAGGACCCCTACATTAAAAGTGTAATGCTCTACCAGCTGAGCTACAGAGTCGTAGCAATGAAGTTATAATTTTGTATGTTTTGAAATATTTTTGTGACCCCGCTGGGATTCGAACCCAGGACCCCTACATTAAAAGTGTAATGCTCTACCAGCTGAGCTACAGAGTCTAAAAAACTATTTCTTCATTGCGGGTGCAAATATATGATGATTTATTTATTTCGCAATAGCTTTTATATAATAATTTAATATTTTTTTGTATTTTATTTATAACCCCTTAATTAAGAAGAGTTTGTTGCCTTTTTGGTTTATTTAATAATTAAAAATTCATTAAATTATTATACTTTTATACCGTAAAATTTCAAATTAAATATGAAAATAATTCTAATTGGCTATATGGCTTCGGGAAAAACTACTATTGGAAAAATACTTTCAGAGTCATTGCAATTGCCATTTTATGATTTAGATTCTATTCTTGAACAAGAATTAAAAACAACAATTAATGAAATTTTTGAACAAAAAAGGGAGCTTTTCTTTAGAAAAAAAGAAAGAGAAGTTTTGGAAGTATTTTTAAATAATACAAATAATTATGTTTTAGCTTTAGGTGGCGGGACACCTTGTTATTATGATAATTTTAATTTGTATCAGAAAGCGGATATAAAGAGTTTTTATTTGAAAACATCTGTAACCACTATAATTGAACGTTTGAAAACAAAAAAAAATACGCGACCAATTGTAGCTAATTTAAATGATGAAGAATTAACAGAATTTGTAGCAAAACATTTATTTGAGCGCAATTATTTTTACAACCAAGTTCAAACAATTATTACTGTTGACAATAAAAACGAACAGGAAATTGCTTCAGAAATTATTTCTAAATTAGCTTAAATACACATAAGAATTTTGATCTTCAAAAACTACTTGTACATGTTCCTGTAAAGAAGTAGACAACGATAATCCTTTAAAATCCGCTTTTACAGGATATTTTTTATGATTTCTGTCAATTAATACAGCGGTTTTAAATTTATTTAAAGGAACGTTTAAGAAATGTTTAATGGCGTAAATTAAGGTCGCACCAGAATTTAAAACATCATCTACTAAAACTAAGTTTTTATTAGCATAAGCTTCTTCTGATAATGATGTAGTAATTTTGTCAGAAGGATTTTGCTTGTTAATATTTACTTCACAAATAGTAATTTTAATATCACTTATAGATTCTAATTGTTTAGCAATTTTTTGGGCAAATACAAAACCACTATTTGAAATTCCTGCGATAACCAATTCAGAATCGCTAGCAAATGTTTCGTATACTTGATACGCAATACGTTTTGTTTTGTGTTCTATTTCTTTGTGAGATAAAATAATGTGTTGCATGGTTTATTTTTTTTCAAATGTAAAAAACAATTCTTTATTAGCACGAGGTTTTATAGAATTATATGCAAGTTCTAATGTTTTAATCGAAAACCTATTAGAAAATAAATTCACATATTCCTCTTGACTTCCCCCAAAAGGCGGACCTTCTTCGGTTAATGGAAAATTAAATAATAATCCAGAAATTTTTCCACTTTCCGATAATAAATTATGCATTTTCGCAACATAATTCGGTCTTAAATTTGGCTGTAAGGCACAAAAGAAGGTTTGTTCTAATATTAAATCATACCTGCCATTATGATTAAAAAAATCATCGTGAATTAAATGTTTTTCTAATGATTTATTTCTTTTTATAATAGTGTCTAATGGATGTTTTGCATAATCTATTACGAAAACATTTTGGAAACCATTTTCAATTAGATAATCTAATTCATATGCATTTCCTGCTCCTGGAATTAAAATACGACTATTTTTATCTTTTAATTGGTCAATATAAGCTTTTAATGGAGTAGAAATTTCTCCAATATCCCAATTTGCAGTTGCTGATTCGTATCTGTTTTCCCAATATTCTTTATTTAATACCATAATTTATTCGGTATAATCGTCAATATCTCTTCTGTCTTTCTTAGTAGGTCTTCCTTCACCTTTAGCTCTATAATGTTCTTTTGAAAGTTTAATGAGTTCTAAATGTTCAAAAGATTCTGGCGGTGTTTCATCTTTTCTATATAAATCTATAATTTTCGCAGCAACTCTACTTGGCGGAATGTCTAAAACTTTAATGATGTAGTTTATTTGGTCTCTTCTAAGCGTAATTTTGTCTAAAGGAAACACATCTCTAGATGCTTTTGCTTTTACATTATTTACTGAAACATGTCCTTTTTTTATGGCTTCTGCTGCCAAACCTCTTGTTTTAAAGTATCTGATGCACCATAAATATTTATCAATTCGCATAAAATTCAAAAATGAATGTTAATATTTGTACAAAAATAAATGAAAATCGTATCTTGCGACCACTTTTTTAAATTAAATTTTTACAAAATGAAATTATCTTTAAGATTATTACTTTTATTACCTTTTATATTTGTTATGGTAGGATGTCCTGCAGATGATGAAACCACGCCAATACAATCAAGACCTTATTTAGAGGTTTATAATGAAGATATTGCTGAAATTGAAGATTTTATGAACTCGCATTACATTACCGTAGATGCTAATTATAATGTAACTTTTACTAAAATTTCTGCTACAACACCAGGAACCCCAATATTTGATGCATTAGATACTTCTACAAGTCAAAATAACGCTGCAAAACCTTTAAAATTTAAAACTATTTTAAAAGAAGGTGTAAATCATAAATTATATTACTTAAAACTTAATGAAGGAGCGGGCTCTAATCCTACAAGATTAGATTCTGTTTTCACTGCTTATAAAGGATATAAAACAGATTTGTCTAGTTTTGATGCCGCTTCAAGTCCTACTTGGTTTCAATTACAAGATTTAGTTCAAGGTTGGCAAGAAGTTTTTCCAGAATTTAAATCTTCTAATGGGCAAACTATAAATTCTGATGGAACAATTAATTTTACTAATTTTGGAGCTGGTGTAATGTTTGTGCCATCAGGTTTGGCTTATTTTAGCGAAACTGGCGGAGGTACAATTGGCTCGTACACACCTATTATCTTTTCTTTTAAACTAATGAATGTAAGATATAAAGATCATGACGGTGATAAAATTTTATCTAAAGATGAATATGGCGGACCCACATCAGGCACTCCACTAGATACTGACGGTGACGGAAAGCCAAATTATGCCGATTTTGATGATGATAATGATGGCAGATTAACTAAAGATGAAATTAAGTATACATATTTAGATGGATTAATTACTAAAACAGCTTGGTATCCTTACCAAGGAATTTTAGTTGATGTGCCGTCAACACCAATTGATGAAACTAAAGGTATACCAAGTTGTTCTGGTAATTTTACTTTACCTACTAGAATTAGAAAACATCTTGACTCTTCTTGTCAATAAAATTTAAATCCTGCTAAAAGCAGGATTTTTTATTTGTATTACTAATTTGAAACTTTATCTTTGTTAAAAATAGTAGTATGACAAATTTACAATCAATTATAGAAAGTGCATGGGATAACCGTGAGTTATTACAAGAAGAAACTACGCAAAAAGCCATTAGAGAAGTTGTTGAATTATTAGATACTGGTTCGCTTCGTGTAGCAGAACCAATTGCATCTGGTTGGCAAGTAAACGAATGGGTAAAAAAAGCAGTAGTAATGTATTTTCCTATACAAAAAATGGAAACATTAGAAGTAGGTATTTTTGAATATCACGATAAAATTCCGTTAAAGCGAAATTATGCTGAGCGAGGAATTCGTGTTGTACCAAATGCAGTAGCTCGTCATGGTGCTTATATTTCATCAGGTGTAATTTTAATGCCATCTTACGTAAATATTGGTGCTTACGTAGATGAAGGCACTATGGTAGATACTTGGGCGACAGTTGGAAGCTGTGCACAAATTGGAAAACATGTTCATTTGAGTGGAGGAGTAGGTATTGGTGGCGTTTTAGAGCCCTTACAAGCAGCACCTGTAATAATTGAGGATGGTGCATTTATTGGTTCTCGTTGTATCGTAGTTGAAGGCGTACGTGTGGAAAAAGAAGCTGTTTTAGGAGCAAATGTTTGTTTAACGGCTTCTACTAAAATTATCGATGTTACAGGGGCTGAACCAATTGAATACAAAGGAGTTGTACCTGCAAGATCTGTGGTAATTCCTGGAACGTATACTAAGAAATTTCCTGCTGGGGATTTTCAAGTGCCTTGCGCTTTAATTATTGGACAAAGAAAGGCTTCGACAGATTTAAAAACCTCTTTAAATGATGCTTTACGCGAATATAACGTAGCGGTATAATGAAAATTTTAGTAATTCAGAAAAAAAGAATTGGAGATGTACTTACAAGTACTATAATTCTGGAAGCACTTAAAGAGCGTTTTCCAAATGCTGAATTACATTATTTAATTTATGAAAACAGTTACGCCGTTGTAAAGAACAACAAATTCATTGATAAAATAGTTGTTCTTGATGAAAAATCAAGAAAGGGAAAGTTGGCTTTTCTTGCTTTTTTATTTAAAATACGAAAAGAAAAATACGACATAGTTATTGATGCTTATGGTAAACCAAATAGTGTGATATTAGCTTGGTTTTCTGGTGCGAAAAAAACAATCTCATTTGAAAAAAGTTATTCCAAATTACTTCTGTCTGATGTAATTAACAGAAATATTTCTTCAGAATCAAACTCCTCCAAAGCCATCGAGCACAGAATGGCTCTACTAAAACCATTAGGAATTGATTTTAATTTAATTGCGCCAAAAATATTTTTATCTGAAGAGGAAATCAGTATTGGTAAACAAAAACTAATAGATGCTAAAATTGATATTTCTAAAAATATACTAATGATTAGCGCTTTAGGCAGTCAGGAAATTAAAAATTATCCGTTGCAATATATGGCGGAAGTTTTAGATTATATTGTGGCACAAAAAGAAGTGCAAATTTTGTTTAATTACCTTCCTTGGCAACAAAATCAAGCAAAAGAAATTTTTAATTTATGTAATGAAGCTACGAAAAAAAATATTTTTATTGATTTTTTTCAAGATGATTTACGGGAATTTTTAGCGATTTTATTTCATTGCAAAGCATTAATTGGTAATGAAGGTGGCGCTGCAAATATGGCTAAAGCGCTACAAATACCTACTTTTAGCATCTATTCTCCCGGAATTATTAAAACAGATTGGAATGTGTTTGAAAATACTACCACAAATATTTCTGTTCACTATTATGATTATGCAGATAAATTGCCTAACGAGGGCGATTTATTTCAAAAATACAGTAAATTTAAACCCAATTACTTTTACGATAAGTTACTTGATTTTTTAAATTTTAATTGTAAGTAAATGAATTTCGGATTTGAAGCAAAACGAGTTTTTCACAATAAAACGGGTTTAGGAAACTATAGTCGCGATTTAGTTCGTGTATTAGCAGCTAATTTTCCAGAAAACAAGTATTTTTTATACAATCCAAAAAAGAATAAAAAAACGCTTTTTGTATCAAATAATACGAATGTATTCGAAAGATATCCGATTTCGAAATTTAATCAAAAATTTAAAAATTATTGGAGACAAAATGCGGTTGTTAAAGACTTAGTAAAAGATAAAATTGTTTTATATCACGGACTTTCAGGTGAATTGCCTTCAGGTTTAGCTAAAAAAGGTATTAAATCTATTGTTACCATTCACGATTTAATTTTTGTTAGATATCCTAAATTGTATTCTTTTTTTGATAGAAAAATTCATTTTTATAAGTTCAAAAAAGCAGCCGTTAATGCCGATTTAATTATCGCAATTAGTGAACAAACCAAAAAAGATATTATTTCGTATTTAAATATTGATGCGAGTAAAATAGTTGTAGTTTACCAAGGTTGCCAAGAGGTCTTTAAAAAAGAATACTCGGAATTAGAAAAGCAACTTGTTTCCAAAAAATATAATTTGCCTCAAAAATTTGTATTAAATGTAGGTACAATTGAAGAGCGAAAAAATGCCTTAACTATTGTAAAAGCTATTAAAAACTTAGATGTTGATTTGGTTTTGATTGGAAAGCAAACAGATTATGCAGATAAAATTCATCAATATATTATTGAAAATAAATTAGAAAAGCGAGTTCATTTTTTGAAAGGTTTAACAAGTGAAGAATTAGCTATTTCTTATCAATTAGCGACAGTTTTTGTTTATCCATCACAATTTGAAGGGTTTGGTATTCCTATAATAGAAGCATTATATTCAAAAACACCTGTTATTACTACAGAAAACGGTGTGTTTCCTGAAGCAGCTGGACCTAATTCGTTATATATTGAGCCATTTGATGTGAAAGATTTATCTGATAAAATAGCACTTGTTTTACAAGATTCGTTACATGCTTCAAAAATGAAAGAGGAGGGATGGCAATTTGTACAACAATTTAATGATGAAGAAATTGCAAGAAATATTATGAATTGTTATCAGAAAGTTCTTTCAACTTAGCATATTTAAGATAATTACTAAATGCTGCAAACATACTCCATGTAAAACCTTCATACCCATTTAAAAAATTCCGTTGTAAAAAGTAATATCTAATAAAATCAAATGGGAATTTGATTATAATTTTAAAAGTACAACTTTTTTTCTTTTTTTCGTGAAGCAATTCCCCACTTAACAAAGCATATTTTATTTGTTTTTCTATAGCGGTATTTATATCAAATACGGTATAATGAAGCATTTCTTGTTGTAATTTCCCAATTACACCATTTATTTCAATGGTCTCGTGTACTTTATTTGGTGTAAATTTCCCGAAATTTTTATCAAATAATCTTAAAATTGGTCGTTTACTTTCAGCGCCATATTTAAAAACTTTATTTAAAAAAATATGGGTTCTTGGAATGGTATAGGCTTTTACATTTTCTCCGTGATTTATGTTATGTATTTCTGAAATTAATGCATCAGATAATACTTCATCGGCATCTAATGAAAGTACCCAATTATGAGCAGTTTGTTCCAATGCTAATTGTTTTTGTAAACCAAAATTCTCAAATTTATGTGATATGACTTTTGCTCCAAATGATTCGCATATAGAAACTGTCGCATCTGTACTTCCAGAATCCACAACAATAATTTCATCAAATGTTTTTAATTTTTCTAAACATTTTGTAATTATATGTGCTTCGTTATATGTAATAATAAATATTGAAATTTTATGCTTCATTGTTCAAATATTTAGATAATCCATTTTGTACAGCAATCACTTTATGTTGTTTATTGTGTTTTCTTATATTGTTGTTATTCAGCCAATTGTCTTTTGTAGCATAACTTCTATTATGATTTAAATGCAAACAGATGGCACTATATCTTATTTGTTTACCTCTTATGTTGTTATGAAACAACCGTTCGCCAATTTCTCTATCTAATCCGCCATATTTCATATCTTCATTAAAACCATTTACGGCAATTAAATCTTTTTTAAAACAAGAAGTGTTATGTCCGTTAAATGTTTTTTTAGTTGGAGTAATCCAGTTCATAAAATAGGCAAAAAAAATATTTTTGGTAAGCTTTATAAGTTTGAAATTCCATTTTAATCCGTTTTCTAAAAGCCATTTGCTATTAAAGCAGCTTTGATTTTTTATGTCAATCTCAGAAATAGAATTGGAAACAAAGTCATTTAATTTAAAATAACCACCAGATAAAAAACTTCCTTTTATCTGATGTTTTAGATGTGTTGCTACGAAGTCATTTCGTGGGATGCAATCTCCGTCTGAAAATAAAATATACTCACAAGAAGCTTTAATAATGGCTTTATTTAAGATTTTGGTTTTTTGAAATCCTTCATCCTTCTGCCAAACGTGGATAATAGGGTTTTTAAATTCGGATTGAAATTTTTCAATTAAATTTTTTGTTTCATTTTTTGAGCCATCATCTGCAATAATCAATTCAAAATCGTTATAGGATTGCATAGTGTAACCCCATAAAACTTTTTCTAACCAAGTTTCAGAATTGTAAGTAGTAAGTATTATCGAAATTGTACTCAAAAAGATTATTTTAAATTTTTTAGAATTAAAAATTCTTTGAAAGTACCAAATATATATTTTTTTTCTTTCATAGCTTGAATAAAACTATTTAATCTTTCAGTCATGGCATTTCCAGTATTTTTACTAACATACTTAGGAAAATTATAGGCAGTTTTATTATCTAATGGCGTAAATTCCCAAGGATGAAAATATATATTTAAATAACCGTCATTTTTATAGGTCCATTTTGCTAGGAAATTATAAATTCTTAAAGGTAAATTATGAAAAGATAGCCAGAACAAAGGAAATCGAACCCAAGGACTTACAGATGCAGGTATTTGCCAAACATTGTGTAATTTAAAATAGGTTCTGGGTTTGTCTAAATGATTATACCTTCCTGGTAAAAATGTTGGATTAATTGATGAATTATATAAATATCCTGCATTTTCGATTTCTCGTTCATCTACGGGATACATTCTAGGCATTCTAAACCCAACAACTTCAGAATTTGAAAGTGATTCTAAAGCATCTTTGGATTGCTTTAAGTGGGCAATCTCAAAATTACTGTGATAATAAGTGTGAGAAGCCAATTCATGCCCTTCATTAATAATTCGTTTAATTAAATGAGGTACTTTTTCAGCAAACACAACAGTTGAAAAAAACGTAGCTTTAATTTGATGTTTTTGTAATAAATTTAAGATGATTTCAGTTCCTTTTTCAGAAACTGAAATTTGATTTTCCATTGAAATATTTTTGCCATAATCAAAAGGCATATCAAATTCTTCTATATCGAAACTAAGTAAAATCATTCGTAATTTGTGCTGCTGATTAAATAATTAGGCCTTTCTTTAGATTGCATAAATAATTTACCAATATACATACCAACAATTCCTAAAACGATTAAGTTTAATCCTCCAAAAAACACAATGGCTGCAATAACCGATGCCCAACCTGAAATCGATTGATTAAAGTTTAAACTATAAATTACATAAATAAAGAAAAAAATAATTGCAAATGCAGATAATCCTATTCCTAAAAACATAGCTAAATACAAGGGCTTTGTGCTAAATGATGTTATACCTTGAATTGCTAATTTGACCAATGCAGTTTTTGAATAACTGGTATTCCCATTTATTCTTTCATCAGGTGTGTATGGAATTCCTTTTTGTTTAAAACCAACCCATTTAATTATTCCTCGATAAAATATTTCAATTTCATTTAATTCTTTTAAAACGTCAACAACTTTTTTGTCTATTATTCTATAGTCGGAAATACCTACCTCTAATTCTAGTGACGAAATTTTCTTTAAAAAAAGCCAAAATATTTTTGAAGATAATTTATTAAAAATATTTACGTGAGGGTTGTTTTTTTCTCTGTAAGCGTATACAACTTGATAGCCATTTTCCCATTCCGATATTAATTCCGTTATTAATTCGGGAGGATGTTGTAAATCTGCATCTATTGTAATTGCAGCATCACAATTAGCATAATCAAATCCTGCTTTCAATGCACTGTCTTTGCCAAAATTTCTTGAAAAAGATATAAATTTTACACTTTTATCTATTAATGATTTTTTATGTAAAACATCAAATGTTCTATCCGTACTACCATCATTAATAAAAATAATTTCATAAAAGTAATTAAGTTTGCTCATTACTAAATGAATTGACTCTGAAATCAAATCAATATTTTTTTCCTCATTATAACATGGAATAATAAATGAAATCTTTTTTTCCATTATTTCGTAATTAAGTGTTGTTTTGAAAATTGAGTTGTAATTAATTCGTAAGTAATTTGAAACCAAATTAGCACACAAGGTAATGCTTTTAAACTATATGGTTTTATATATGTTTCTTTAATATACTTCGGAAATAAATCCGAAGGCGAAAAACTAGTTAATAAAAGAGCAAATATAAATAAAAACCATGTCCATTTTGTTTTTTCTTCTTGTATTATAAACCAAATGGCAACACCTGCAAATGCAATAATATAAGTCGGACTTTCTGATCCCGAACTAAATATAACAGTAAAAATTAATACTGATGATAGTAATAATAATTGAAATTTTTTGTTCGAAAACATATTGAATCTTAAATAAGGCAGTCCGAAAAGTACTATTCCAGGAATTAAAAATAGCAAGTTTGAAAGATTGGGCATGTTTAATATTTTCTTGAATAGTCCCATAATTGAAATATCTTGCATAGAATCAAAGGATCCGTTTTCATTATTTTTCTCTAATAAACGTGCAAACCACTCTGAATAACTATTTATAATAAATTCTGGTGAAGAAATAGCCATTGGTAAAACAAAAAATACAATTGACCAAAAAGCTAATGAACCAATAAATTTCATTTTATTTTTTGAAAAGAAGAAAAAAGCCAAGCCAACTATACCGTATAATTTTATGAATGTACCTAAAATAATTAGACAAGCAGACCAAAAATCTTTTTCTTTCTCAATCAAAACATAAGATAAAATAATAATGCTAGTCATTATCGGATTGAATTGTTGTCCTAAACTAGTTGTTAAAAATTCGTGCATACAAATCCATAATATTAGATTTATTTTAGAGCTTTCCAGGTTTAATTGACTAATTGCATATACTAAAACTAAAGCATTGAATATGCACCAAAAAACCATACCCAAACCATCTGGCATTATAGCAAAAGGTGCAATAAATAGTCCGAAAATAGGCCCATAATGATTATAATCAAAATATAAATTTGGATAAGACGCATATAATGATTTCTCTTCTATAATATGATAAAAAACGTTTTTAAAAATTTGGTAATTATTATCATGTCTTCTTAAAATTTGCTTTAAAGCAGAAATTAATGCTACAATAATGTATGTTGAAATTATTAATTTTCTATTATTTAAAAGTGTTGCAATCATAAACCTAATCTTTTTTTGAAATTCCTTTTTTTGAGTGCTTTGTTAAAAAAAGCATCTGTGTATTTCCACATTAATTGAAAAACTTCTTCTTTTGGTTTGTCATAAAGTTTTGCGTATTCATAGCTTATAACTTGAACCATATATTCTGATGGAGTCAACCTACAAAGATTTTTCATTCTTAAATTGAAATCCATTTCTTTATGAAACTTCATTCTATTTAAATCGATAAGAAAAAAATCAAAAGTACCTGCTTCATTTTTTTTAACCAAAGTATTTCCAGGAGAATGATCTTTAAACTCAATACCTGCTTCGTGTAATTGAAAACAAAAATGTGCTAATTGCTTTAAAATTACATCAGTGTCGGGGTTGTCAACGCCAAATAAATCTTTAAACACATAATCCGGATTAATATGTTCACAAACATAATAACTATCTAAAAGTCGGAAAAAGTTTTTGTTTTCATAAAAACCAATTGGATTAGGAGTTCCTATGCTTTTTTGTTTTAAAATCGTAGCAAACTCATATGATCTTCGGGCTTTTGACTTCCTAAAATATCTATAAATAATTCCATTAATAAATATTGGAATTTTAAATGATTTTATATTTAAGACAACTGTATTATTAGTAAATGTTTTAATGACATTTCTTTTTCCTGCAACTAATAAATCGCCTTCGGTTTCAAAATTTTTAATTAAGTTTACGATTGATTCATCCATGGGTTCAATTTGGTAAGCAAATTTAATTGAAATCTTTTTAAAAAACAATATCTTTGTTTTTTAAAAATGTATGTATGTCGCATAAAATTGCTGTAATTAGTTTTGATCATTGGAATTATGATGCCCATATTGTAACTGCTTTACAAAAAAAAGGAATAGAAAGTTTTCATATAAAAATTGGCAATTTTAAGTATAAGAGTTCCTGGGAACGCATTCAGAACACATTTAGTAAAGTTTTTTTAGGAAAAAACCCTAAACTTAAAAAGCGTCAAGAATATATACTTCAGCAACTTAAAGAAAACGGCTTTCAAAATCAAATTTTAGTTATTAATCCAGAATTAATTGATTTAGAATATCATTTAGAGATTAAAAAACATACCGAAAAATACATTGCTTATTTGTACGATAGCGTGTCAAGATGCCCTGTTAAAAACTTGTTAGATGGTGTTTTCGATGAAATATTTTCCTTTGATAAAGTAGATGTTGCAACTTACGGATTTTCAGAAACTACTAATTATATTTATTTTGATATACCTGAAAAATCGGCTGTACAAAAGCAAAACTTTATTTATATTGGTTCAATTGATAATAGATTGAAATTTTTAAATGATTTTGCGGAACATATAAAAAAACATCAACAATCTTTTCTTTTTTATGCCATCGGTAAAAAAGCATTCATCAATAAATTGAAACAATTGTTTTTAGGAAAAAATAAGAATATAATCTTTCAAAAGAAACGATTTTCTCAGCAAGAAACATTGAAAATGTATGCTGAAAGTGAAACAATTGTTGATTTAGTTCGTGATAATCAAGCAGGTTTGAGTTTTCGTATTTTTGAAGCTATTGGATTACAAAAAAATGTAATTACTAACAATAAGACAATAATTTCTTACGATATTTATGATTCTGGAAAAATTAGTTATTTAGATGATTTATATAAACTAAATAAGATATCATTTAATAAAGAAAATTATCCATATAATATTACAAAAAAATATAGTTTAGATAATTTTATTAAAAATATTTTTCAATTATGATAAAAAAAATAATTCTAGTAATTATGACTTCCGATTTTAAAATAAGTAATTCAGTCAAAGAGAATTTAGAATTTTTGAACTATGAAGTTGTACTTGTTGTAAATGATGATTTTAAATACAAAAACGTTAAAGATAAATTAGTAAATTTTTATAAAA
>NZ_JBIKJI010000148.1:0-5258 GCF_044361065.1 Flavobacterium sp. | reverse complement strand
AAATTGCTAAAAACTCTTCTCTTTCAATTTCTATACAACCTAAACTTTCTAAATGATTATTATGTACTTGGCAATCTAAAAGTTTATAGTTAGCCAATTCTAATTGTTTTGCTAAATGAATAAATGCAACTTTACTGGCATTTGGCACTTTTGAAAACATACTTTCACCACAAAACACATCGCCTAAATCAATTCCGTATAAGCCGCCAACTAATTCGTTATTTTGCCAAACTTCTACGCTTTTTGCATAACCTAATTCATTTAGTTTACAATAAGCAGCTATTATTTCATCCGAAATCCAAGTTCCATTTTGGTCTTTTCTTGGCGACTTTTGACAATTGGTAATTACAGCTTTAAAATTTGTATTAAAAGTAACCTGAAATTCTTTTTTGAGCAGTATTTTTCTCATACTTTTCGTAATTCGTAAATTTTCGAAAAACAACACCATTCTTTCGTTTGGGCACCACCAAAGTTTTGGTTCATCAGCATCATACCAAGGAAAAATTCCGTTTTGATAGGCTAATAAAAGTCGTTCTGGAGACAAATCACCACCCACAGCAATAATACCTTCGGGTGAAGCTTCAGAAGCTGGAGGAAAATAAAGTTCGGGTGTTAAAAAATACATATTTTTAAGAAATTCCAATTTTTTAAATTTCAAAGTGCAATAAAAATTCCAAATTCCAAAATGAAAACAATTGGAATTTGGAATTTAAATTTTAGAATTTACTTTTAATCGAAGATTAAAAAGGTAAATCGTCGTGTTCTTCTTCTTTAAAGTCGGTTGCTGGCGCAAATGCTTCAGTAGCAGGCATTGGAGGCATATCTGGAGCACTTGCAGGCGCTGCATTTGATAATCTTTCTATTCTCCAACCTGTAATGGTATTAAAATGTTTTACTTCTCCTTGTGGAGACGTCCATTCTCTACCTCTTAAATTGATAGATACTTTTACTTGCTCGCCAACTTGGTACGAATTTAAATCGTCCACTTTAGCTTGTTGAAATTCAACCGAAATATGTTGTGGATACTGCTCTTCAGTAGTAACAACTAATTCTCTTTTTTTAAATGAAGCACTTACATCTTGTGTAGCTCCAATTACTTTAATTTTTCCAATAACTTCCATAACTCTAATAATTTATTTTTGTGCTAATAACAATTTCCAAGCGTTTAAAACCTGATTATTGTCTAAATATTCTTTTGCTTTTTTAAATTTTGTATCAAAATCGTCTGAACTTAAAACCGCTTTTACTTCAAAATTTTCTTTTACAAATATAGTAATTTCTTCGTCATTTGGAATAGCTTCTATATTTCCTAATTTTCCTAAATCATTTCCATTAAAATAGCCACTTTCTTTAATGAAAACTGGTATCATATCTACACCAATTCCTAAAGTAGTTAATGGTTTTTCCACTTCAAACAAACCTTCATTTGCACGGCTGTACCAATTTCCACCCAAACGTGAAACGACATCAATTTTGTGTTGATCAATCATTTCGTTTTCGTCAAGAATACTTTCGTGAATGTGAATTTTTACCACTTCACAAATAACTAAATTTCCTGCACCACCTTCTGTGCCTAATGCAATAATGTCGTTTACTTTACATTCAAACTGCACCGGACTTTCGGCCACTCTATATGGCGCTACACTATCTGATGGCAACATAGTAAATCCAGCTTTTTCAAATTCGTTTACACCATCTGGATATTCGGTACTTGATAAACTCATTTGTTGCACCATATCGTAATTTACAATATTAATAACAACTTCACGTGTGTCTTGTGCGTTTATCAAAGTGTGTTTTATAGTATTGTTTCGCACGCGTCTGGCAGGCGAAAAAATTAAAATAGGAGGGTTGCTGCTAAAAACATTAAAAAAACTAAATGGCGATAAATTCGGATTTCCATCTTCGTCCATAGTACTTGCAAACGCTATTGGTCTTGGCGATACAGCAGTTTGTAAATAACTTTGCAGTTTTAATGGCGATATTTCTTTTGGATTAATGCTTAACATAAATTGTATTTTTTACAAATATAAAGCAAATCAATCAATTGAAATGATATTTCTTTTTACAAATGTTAGCAATTTTTTTGCCACGAATTTCCGAATTTACTTTACTGAAAAATGTATTTATAAATTTTGATTCGAATTAATTATCGACAAAGTCGATTCGAACCTTTTTTATATTTTTAATTCGAGAATTCGTGGTTGGATTAAAAAAACCAAAAAACTATTAACTTATTTCTAATTAATATTCACTTTTTCTTATTTTTACTCAAAATACTTTTTATGCAGTTTTCTGAAAAAAGAAATCTTACACGATGGATTATTATTATTTCATCGTTTTTAATTGCTTCCTTAATTTTATGGAACACCTATGTTTTTTTTCAAACTTTTAAAGAAGAAGAACGCAATAAAATGGAACTTTGGGCAACTGCTTTGAAGAATTTAAGAAATGCCGATGTTAATGCGGATATTCAATTACCCACGTTTATTATTGAAAACAACAAAAACATTCCATTAATTCTTACCGATAAAGAAGGTAAAATTTTAAGTAATTTGAATTTAGGTGAAATTGAAACTGATACTGTTAAGGTTAAAGCGTTTTTAAATAAAATTAAAAGTCAAAATGCTCCAATAAAAGTCCAATTTGCTAAAAACGATTATCATTTGGTATATTATGGGGATTCTCCAATATTAAACAAACTAAAATATTATCCAATTGCCTTATTATTAGTAGCGTTTTTGTTTGGCGGCGTGGTTTATAATTTTTACCGTGCTACAAAAATGGCAACTCAAAATAAGCTTTGGGCAGGTATGGCTAAAGAAACCGCGCATCAAATAGGTACGCCTTTATCTTCATTAATTGGTTGGTTGGAGTTATTGAAGTTGGAAAATGTTGAAGCTACTACCATTGAAGAAATAGAAAAAGATATAAACAGACTGCAAACCATTACGGACAGATTTTCTAAAATTGGTAGCGAACCTATCTTAGAAAAAAGAGATATAATCGAGGAAACTAAATCTTCATTTGAGTATTTGCAATCTCGTGTTTCAAAACAAGTAATTTTTGATTTCCGAGCTCCTGAAAAGCCCCTTTATGTGTTATTAAATCCGACGTTGCATAGCTGGACAATTGAAAATTTAGTAAAAAACGCCATTGATGCGATGAAAGGAAAAGGCAACTTATCTATTGAAATAGTAGAAGGAGATACTAACGTTTTTATAACGGTTACAGATACTGGTAGCGGAATTGCGAAGAATAAATTCAAAACTATTTTTGAGCCGGGTTATACGTCTAAAAAAAGAGGGTGGGGCTTGGGCTTGTCGCTAACCAAACGTATTGTGCAAGAATATCACAAAGGAAAAATTAGAGTTGTACAATCTGAAATCGGCAAAGGCACCACTATGCAAATGATTTTTAAGAAAGAAAGTTAAAAAAAATCCACAAACTCATTTAAAATTTGTGGAAACAGTTTTTATAAATTCTCAGCAATATCTTGTGCCAATTTTGAAAATTCTTCGGGAGTCAAAGTTGTTTTTCTTTGAAAACGCATATCGTCCATATCTTGAAGCGGAATCAAGTGAACGTGTGTGTGCGGTACTTCTAAACCTACAACAGCCACTCCAATTCGTTTACAAGGCACTGTTTTTTCCAAAGCAATAGCTACTTTTCTTGAAAATGCCATTAGTTTTAAATATAAATCTTCAGGCATATCGAAAATTTTATTTATTTCTTGCTTCGGAACACATAAGGTATGTCCTTTAGCATTCGGATTTACATCTAAAAACGCAATAAAATCTTCGTTTTCTGTAATTTTATAACAAGGAATTTCTCCGTTTATTATTTTGGTAAAAATAGAACTCATTTTTTTGGATTTTGGAATTTCTAACTTTGGAATTTCAGAAATTAGTCACGTGTAATTTCTAAAATCTCAAATTTTAATACGCCGTTTGGCACATTAATTTCTGCAATTTCGCCTACTTTTTTCCCTAATAATCCTTTTCCAATAGGAGAAGTTACTGATATTTTTCCTGTTTTTAAATCTGCTTCACTTTCTGCAACTAATTTGTATTGTAGTTCCATTCCGTTAGATTGATTTTTGATTTTTACGTTTGATAACACCAAAGCTTTCGACACATCTAAAGTAGATTCGTCAATAATTCGGGCATTAGATACCAATTCTTCCATTTTAGAAATTCGCATTTCTAATAATCCTTGTGCTTCTTTCGCGGCGTCGTATTCTGCGTTTTCTGATAAATCGCCTTTATCTCTTGCTTCTGCAATTGCTTGTGATGCCTTTGGGCGCTCTATAGATTTAAGTTGGTCTAACTCGTCTTTTAAATGTTTTAATCCTTCTGCTGTGTAATAAGATACTGTGCTCATAACTTCATTAATTTATAAAATAGAAAAAATCCCACAACTATGGGATTCCCTTTTTGCAAAGATATAATTTATTTAACTATTTTTCGTTTACTATATTAGTTTGTCAAATATAAATAAATTAATTTTGATAAATCAAATAAATATAAAAAATGAAAAGAATTTTTTACTTTCTTATTTTGTTTACCGTCTTTTTGTCTTGTGATAGAGATTCACAGACCGATAATAACAATCCCTATTTGCCAAATTATTCGTTTGAAGTAATACTAAATATGAGTTTTCCTCAATATTCCGTTTTGGCGTATCCTTCCAGCGCAGTGTATGTAAATTCTGCAGGTGCTGGAATTAGAGGTTTGATTGTTTTTAATGCAGGAAGTGGTAATTTTTTGGCATATGATGCAGCTTGCCCAAATCAGCCTTTAACCGATTGTTCTACGATGACAATTAATGGAATTAATGCAAAATGCCCGTGTGACGATGCCGAATACAGTTTGTTTACAGGATTGGCAGCCGGAAAACAATATCCAATGAAAGCGTATCGTGTGCAAATGATAGATGCGACAACCATAAAAGTGTTTAATTAATGTTACAATCCATATTTTCTTTTTTAAAAAAAGACACAAAAACCTATCCTAAAGGTTCTATTCATTCATTTATAGTGACCGATTTAAAAGGAAATCAGTTCGATTTTTCAACTTTAAAAGGTAAAAAAATAATGGTAGTCAATACCGCATCAAAATGTGGCTTAACACCTCAATACGAAAAATTACAGAAGATTTACGAAAAATATAATAATCAAAACTTTGAAATCATCGGTTTTCCAGCCAATAATTTTTTATGGCAAGAACCCGGAAGTGCCTCTGACATTGAAAGTTTTT
>NZ_JBIKJI010000147.1:0-5318 GCF_044361065.1 Flavobacterium sp. | reverse complement strand
AAAAAACGTTAAGAACATTAAATTACTCATTGGCGTTTTTCCTGGAGACAATAAATTAATTCCAGTATCTGTTGCTAAAGACCAGTTGTTATGTTTACCTGAACCGTTTACACCTTTAAAAGGTTTTTCGTGAAACAATACTTTGAAATCGTGTCTTTCAGCAACTTTTTCCATCACATCCATTAATAAGGAGTTATGGTCAACTGCTAAATTGGTTTCTTCAAAAATTGGAGCCAATTCAAATTGTCCTGGCGCTACTTCATTATGACGTGTTTTAACAGGAATACCTAATAACATACATTCGTATTCCAATTCTCTCATATATTGTAAAACACGAGTTGGAATAGAACCAAAATAATGGTCATCTAATTGTTGTCCTTTTGAAGACGTGTGTCCTAATAAAGTTCTACCAGTAGCAATAATATCAGGTCTTGTTGCAGCTAAAGCAGAATCAATTAAGAAATATTCTTGTTCCCAACCTAACGTTGGTGTAATTTTTTTAACGTTTTTATCAAAATATTTAGCTACTTCTGTAGCAGCAGTATCAATAGCGCTTAACGCTCTTAATAAAGGTGTTTTGTTATCTAAAGCTTCACCTGTGTATGATACAAAAACAGTTGGAATACATAAAGTACTACCAAAAATAAATGCTGGAGAAGTTGGATCCCAAGCTGTATAACCACGAGCTTCAAATGTATTTCTAATTCCACCATTTGGAAATGATGAAGCATCCGGTTCTTGTTGAACCAATTGAGTTCCACCAAATTTTTCTACTGGATCTGAACCGTCCATTGATGTTTCGAAAAAAGCATCGTGTTTTTCAGCCGTTGTTCCTGTTAATGGTTGAAACCAATGTGTATAATGTGTTACGCCTTTTGATAAAGCCCACTCTTTCATTCCCATTGCTACATAATCCGCAATTTTACGATCGATTTTTGTTCCTAATTCAATAGCGCTTTTAACTGCTTTATAAGCATCTGGTGTTAAAAATTGACGCATTGATTTGTCGTTGAACACATTAGAAGCAAAAATTTCTGATTTTCTTGCTGTTTCTTCAAAAGAAACTGGTTTTCTACTTGTAGCTTTATCTAAAGCTTGGAAACGAAGTGTAGCCATAAAGTTAGGTTTTAAAATTAATTTCTAAATTTTACACTGCAAAAGTATAAAATATTTACAAATAAAAAAACTTACCCCCTAAAATTTTAGGGGTGATTTAAAAATATTTTAATTTTCAATGTATTTTAATGAAAAAACAAAGGGTTAGACTAACAAAAACGTAAAAACTTATTTTTAATCTGTGTGAAGCTAAAAATTTCTGAATTTTAATTTATATTTGCTAAAAATTAATAATTATGACAGTTTGGATTATTTTTCTTATTGCAATTTCTATATTTTTAGCACTTGATTTAGGTGTTTTTAATAAAAACCCGCATATAATTAGTAGCAAAGAAGCCTCTAAATGGACTATTTTGTGGGTAACATTATCGTTTATGTTTTCTGGTGTGGTCTATCTTTTATACAGCGGAGGTCACATTGAAAACCCAACTAATTTAAAACCAACAGACGCCTCATTAAAGTTCATTACTGGATATTTAATAGAACTTTCCTTAAGTGCTGATAATATTTTTGTAATTGCTATTATTTTTTCATCCTTTAAAATTCCACAAAAATACCAACACAGAGTTTTATTTTGGGGAATCATAGGTGCTATTGTTTTTAGAGGTTTAATGATTTTTTTAGGCGTAGCACTTATCAATCGATTTGAATGGATTATATATGTTTTTGGTGCTTTCTTAATTTTTACAGCTATGAAAATGCTATTTAGTAAAGAGGAAGAAGAATTTGACCCTAAGGATTCTAAAATATATAAGCTAATAGGTAAAATATTTCCAGTTCATACTGAAATTGAAGGACAGAAATTTTTTATTAGAAAAGAAAACATTAATTACGTAACACCGTTATTTATTGCATTAATTGTGATTGAAGTAATGGACGTTATTTTTGCTTTAGATAGCGTTCCAGCAATTTTAGCGATTACTTCTGACCCATTTTTGGTATTCAGCTCTAATATTTTTGCTATTTTAGGATTACGTTCTATGTATTTCTTCTTAGCCAATATGATTGAAAAATTTAGTTACATTGAATACAGTTTAATTGCAATTTTAACTTTCGTCGGTGTGAAAATGTTATTGATTCATCACTTCCCAGAATATTTTCCAGAATGGTTATCGTTAGCATTTATTGCATTATCAATTACAATTGGGGTTGTAGTTTCATTACAAAAAAATAAAAACAATTAAATTTTCAAATATGAAATTCTTCACCTTAGTACTTCTAACAATATTTTTTTCTTGTCATAAAAATATTTCTAACACTAAAACTGCAAGTAATATTGAATCAACAAAAAATAACAGAACAGAAAAAAAAGGTGAAATAGAATTATATGACATTAATAAAGCAGAAGTAATGCTTGAAGAAGATTTAAGTTTCAATGGAATCTTAGGTCGTTTTTTTAAAATAAATGAATTTGAAAATGTCTTTGGAAAACCAGACAGTATTGTTTTAGTTTCAAAAACAGAACTTTGTAGTTATATTTTTGAAAATGAAGATGGCAGTAAAGATTTAAAAGATAAATTTTTTTATAAAGATGGTTCTCGTTTTGAAAATTCTAAAAATGAAATTGCTGTAGATGAATTTCGGTTTACGAAAAATAACTTTATTAAATTCAAAAATATAATCTTGAATTCTGAAACTACAAAAGAAGATTTGAAAAAATATTTTCCTTATGCAATGAAACACATTGAGAATATAGATGTTCAAAATGACGGAGAAATGGAAGTTATTCAGTTACGTGAAGATAAACAAAATAAAAGTGAGGGACATATTTTATTATTTATTAAATACAACAAATTACAATATATGCACTGGTGGTTTCCGTGCTAAATATAACAACATATGAAAATATATACTAAAACAGGTGACACAGGAACCACTGCCCTTTTCGGAGGAACAAGAGTACCAAAAGACCATATCCGAATAGAAAGCTATGGTACAGTTGATGAATTAAATTCACATATCGGATTAATTCGTGATCAAGATTTCAATGCGCATTATAAAGATATTTTAATTGAAATTCAGGACAGATTATTTACTGTTGGCGCTATATTAGCCACACCGCCTGAAAAAGAAGTATTAAAAAACGGCGAAAAACGTTTACAAAACTTAGGTATAATTGAAAGTGATATCGAATTACTTGAAAAAGAAATTGATGCTATGGAAGAAGCATTGCCTCCGATGACGCATTTTGTTTTGCCAGGCGGACATACAACCGTGTCATATTGTCATATTGCACGTTGTGTATGCAGAAGAGCCGAGCGTTTAGCCGTACATTTAGACCATAACGAACCTGTTGCAGAGATTGCAATTAAATATTTAAACCGACTTTCTGACTATTTATTCGTATTGGCACGAAAGTTGTCTTATGATTTAAACGCTGAAGAAGTAAAGTGGATACCTCGAAAATAGTATTCAGTACACAGCAAAAAGTGTTCAGTCAATATAAAAATCTGATCACTAAAAACTGAAAACTGACCACTGAAATTAAGTTCTTAAAATTAATTAAAAAATAATTCAAAAAAAACTTGTCTTTTTAACTAATAAATTTATTTTTGCATTAAACTATAAAATCTAAATAAGATGTATTGGACGTTAGAATTGGCATCATATTTAAGTGATGCACCTTGGCCTGCTACAAAAGACGAATTAATTGACTACGCCATCAGAGCTGGAGCACCATTAGAAGTGGTAGAAAACTTACAGTCTATAGAGGATGAAGGTGAAATTTATGAGTCGATGGAAGAAATTTGGCCAGATTATCCTACAGATGAAGATTATCTTTGGAACGAGGATGAATATTAAAAAATAAATAGCCTATTAAAAAGTCTCTTCGGTGAGGCTTTTTTTTTGGTTATCTTTACAAATGAATACAACCGTAAGGTTAAATTATATAAAACATAGATTATGAGTATTGTAAATTCGATATTAAAAATATTTGTAGGTGATAAATCAGCCAACGATATCAAAGCCATTCAACCTATCGTAAATAAGATTAATTCTTATCAAGAAGCATTAAAATCAATTTCGCACGATGAATTAAGAGCAAAAACGGTTTTGTTTAAAGACAAAATCAATCAAGCTCGTGCTGAAAAAGATGCTAAAATTGAAGCGTTAAAATCGGAAGCAGAAAACACAGTAGATGTTGATGCTCGTGAAAATATATATACTGAAATTGATAAGTTAGAAAAAGAAGCATACGATATTTCAGAAAAAACTTTAAATGATATTTTACCTGAAGCATTTGCTGTACTAAGAGAAACGGCACGTCGTTTTAAAGAAAACACTTCAATAACCGTTACTGCTACTGCAAAAGACAGAGAACTTTCTGCAACAAAACCTTATATTACCATTGTTGGTGAAGAAGTAAATTGGGCAAATTCTTGGGATGCTGCAGGAAAGCCAATCACTTGGGACATGATTCATTATGATGTTCAATTAATGGGTGGTATTGTTTTACACCAAGGTGAAATTGCCGAAATGCAAACCGGAGAAGGTAAAACGTTAGTTGCAACTCTTGCACTTTACTTAAACGCACTTACAGGAAATGGAGTACATTTAGTTACAGTAAATGACTATTTAGCGAAACGTGATAGTACTTGGAAAGCGCCTATATTTGAATTTCACGGTTTAACTGTAGATTGTATAGACAATCACCAACCAAATACAGAAGCAAGAAGAAAAGCATATAATGCCGATATTACTTATGGTACGAATAACGAATTTGGTTTCGATTATTTACGTGATAATATGGCGAATTCACCAGAAGATTTAGTACAAAGAAAACACAACTACGCCATTGTAGATGAGGTCGATTCAGTATTAGTTGATGATGCAAGAACTCCTTTAATTATTTCTGGACCTGTTGAAGATGGAGACCGACACGAGTTTTTAGAATTAAAACCAAAAGTGGAAAATCTTTTCAATTTACAAAAGCGTATTGCAACAGATTGCTTAACTGAAGCAAAACGATTAATTAAAGAAGGAAATGTTAAAGATGGTGGTTTTCAATTATTAAGAACCTACCGTGCGTATCCTAAAAATAAAGCATTAATTAAGTTTTTATCTGAAGAAGGAATCAAACAAATTCTTCAAAAAACAGAAAATGCTCACATGCAAGATAATAATAGAGAAATGCCAAAAGTAGACGAGGCATTATACTTTGTCATTGAAGAAAAAAACAATCAAGTAGAATTAACTGATAA
>NZ_JBIKJI010000146.1:0-5320 GCF_044361065.1 Flavobacterium sp. | reverse complement strand
GGGGATATTTAATTCTTCCACCACTAAAGGTTTAAAATTCAAAACCACATCTACTCGCCGGTTTTTAGCTCTGGCCTCGGGAATATCTTCTTCTAAATCTTCATCAATAAGAACCTTGCCTTTTCCTTCAATTTTTACAATAATTTTATATTTCACTCCTTTTTTTACCAACATATTTTTAACACTATTGGCGCGGTCTTGAGACAATTTGTAGTTGTAATTTATTTTACCAACATCGTCGCAATAGCCATAAATAGAAACACTTTGAAGTCGTGTGGTATCAATCAAACTTAAAAAATAAACTACCGCTTCCGATTGTAAAGGTTTTATTTCACGCACATCGGTATCAAAATAAATAGAATGCACGGTTTCTTCTTGTGAAAACCCAAGAAAAGAAGCAACTAAAAATAGAAATACGACTATTTTCTTCATTTTATTTTTTTAATATTTGTTTGTATTCTGTTGGATTATTTAATATTTGTTGGGCTTTTAGCACATCCGAATATTTAGTAGAAACATAATCGTAAAACGCGTTACGATAGCCGTATCTTAATAATAATTCTTGTAAAAGCAACCGTTTAATTTCTTCTTTGTTTTTATCTAATTCTTTGTCTTTTGTTTTTTCAATGGCGGCTTCCAATTGTTTGATTTCAAGTTGTAAGTCGGCATCAATTTTATCCTTTTTTGCAGCTTCTAATAACGTTTTTAAAGATTTATCTGTGTTGCTATTTATTTCTACTTTTTCTTTCTTTAGAAACGCTTTAAACTCGTTGTATTCAGCTTCTGAGATATTGTTTGCGCTTTTTGCGTTTGGATTTCTGTAATACAATACGTTTGCAAATTCAAAAACAGCATCTGAGTTCGCAATACTTAAACTGATGGCGCTTTTTTTCATATCTGCAATTTCTACATCTGGCAACACACCACCGCCATCGTAAACGGTTCTTCCGCCTTTGGTTTTAAAGGCGTTATATTCTTTTTCTGCTGTTTTTATGGCTTTACCATTGGCGTCTTTTTTACTGTAATCAGTAGCTTGTATACAACGACCAGAAGGTGTATAATATTTTGAAATAGTAACTTTTACCTGTGTGCCATACGTTAAATTAAATGGGCGTTGTACCAATCCTTTTCCAAAACTTCTATTTCCTACAATGACTGCACGGTCTAAATCTTGCAATGCGCCCGAAACAATTTCTGAAGCAGAAGCACTTCGGTCATTTACAATAATTGCTAATGGAATTTCAGTATCAACGGGTTCGTTTTTCGTTTTATAAATATGATTATGCGTTTTGTTTTGCGATTTTGTTGTGGTAATAATTTCTTCTTTTGGCACAAATAAATTACAAATATTAACCGCTTCGTGAAGTAACCCGCCAGGATTGTCTCGTAAATCTAAAATAATTTTTGTAGCGCCCTGTTCTTTTAAAGCCAATAAAGCCGCTTTTGTTTCTGCAGAAGCTTTTTCGTTAAATTTTTGAAGCACGATATATCCTGTTTTGTCGCTTAATAATTTGTAATACGGAACGGCTTTTATTTCTACTTCATCTAAAATAATTTGTCCTTTTTTTTCTATTCCTTGACGGAAATATACAATGTCAATTTTAGTGTTTTTAGCACCTTTAAGCAACTGAGAAGCATCTTCTTTAAAATCTTTAAGCGACACATCTCCAATTTGGGTAATCACATCACCAGCTTTAAAACCACCTTTGTCAGCCGGCATATTTTCGTATACTTCTTTTAAGATTATTTTATCATCTTTTCGTGTTATAATGGCGCCAATTCCGGTATATTCTCCCGTATTATTTATTTTAAATTTAAGCACATCTTGCTCATCAAAGTAAACGGTATACGGATCCAATTCGCTTAGCATACTTTTTATAGCCACATCCATTAAGTTGCCTGGATTGGTTTCGTCTACATAATTTTGATTGACAATTTTGTACAGATTCGTAAAAATTTCAATTTGTTTGGCTAAGGCAAAAAAATCGTTTTGAAAACTTACGGCCACAAATAAAAATCCCGCTACAAGCGTGGGAATAAGTACCTTTTTTTTGTTTAAAAAACTCATAATTTATGGAATAATATTTTTACTAATTTAATTAAAATCTTTGAAAACAAGCGTTTGTTTTTAATTTACTTTATGGTTTCACTAAATTTTTGAAACAATTGTATGGTTTTTTCTTCAATTTCTTGATACGATAACTTTTCTTTGGTTTGATAAAAAAACATAAAAGCATAAGGCTTTTGAAGGTTATCTTTCAATAGGTTTTGATTTAATCGATAACATTCTCTAAGTACTCTTTTAAAATAATTTCGGTCAACCGCTCTTTTAAAATATTTTTTAGAAACGGAAACGCCCAATAGTACTTTTTCCAAATTGTTTTCATCCGTATTTTCTACAAAAACCAGCCGTAACGGATATTTAGATATCGATTTTCCTTCAGAAAACAAACGTTCAATTGTTTTATGGCTTTTTAGTTTTTCGTTATTTGGATAAGAAAATTGCATAAGGCAAATGTATAAAAAAGGAAACGGTATAAAAAGAAAAACCTGTCATTCTAAATGTAGTTCAGAATTTCAGGTTTTTCTTTTTTTAAAAACTGAAACAAGTCCAGATGAATAAAATCAAGTTTCTTGTTACCAAATTTTTACTCTTTTTTCTGGAGCAATATACATTTTGTCGCCGGCTTTTATATTAAATGCTTTGTAAAAAGATTCAATATTTTGAAGCGGCACATAGGCTCTGTATTGTCCTGGCGAGTGTGTATCTGTTTTTACTTGATTTTTAATGGCTTCATCACGCATTTTACTTCTCCAAATGGTAGACCAAGAAAGGAAAAAACGTTGTTCAGGTGTAAAACCATCAATTAATCCAGGGTTTCCTTTTTCTTTCAGATAAATTTGCAATCCGTCATACGCTGCGTTTACGCCTCCTAAATCGCCAATATTTTCACCTAATGTAAATTTACCATCTACATAAATTCCTGGCAAGGGTTGTAATGCAGAATACTGATCCGCTAAAGCCGTTCCTAACGTGGTAAATTGTTTTAAATCTTCATCGCTCCACCAGTTAATTAAGTTTCCTTCTGCGTTATATCTTGAACCTGAATCGTCAAATCCGTGTGAAATTTCGTGGCCAATTACACCACCAATTCCACCATAGTTTACGGCTTCATCTGCTCTATAATCGTAAAAAGGCGGTTGTAGTATAGCGGCAGGGAACACAATTTCGTTATTGGTTGGGCTATAATAAGCGTTTACCGTTTGTGGCGACATCCCCCATTCTTCTTTATTGACTGGTTTTCCAAGTTTTGAAACATTTTCTTTGGTACTCCAACGGCTGATGGCCAAAGAATTTTCGTGAAGTGTTCCGCCTTGTTCAGGGCTTTTTATTTGTAAAGCACTATAATCTTTCCAAGTGTCAGGATATCCAATTTTTACTCTAAATTTTTTAAGTTTTACAATAGCATTTGCTCGTGTTGCAGGTGTCATCCAAGGTAAATTATTGATACGATTTTCGTACGCTTTAAATACATTAGCAATCATTGCTTCTGCTTTTGTTTTCGCTGCAGCGGGAAATTTTTTCTCAATATATAATTTTCCTAAAGCTTCACCCAAAACACCGTTTACAGTTGCTAACGCTCTTTCCGTAGCAGGTCTTTGTTTTACAGCTCCGGATAAGGTTTTGCTGTAAAAATCCCAATCTGTTTTTTCAATTTCGGTGGTTAATTCGTCAGCATTTGAACGTAAAAGTGTCCAAGTCATATACGCTTTCCAATCGTCTACTTTATTTTCTTTTAAAATAGCATCTAATTTGGTTAAGTATTTTGGTTGCGAAACTACTACAGAATCCAATTTAGCAAACCCAGATTTTTCAAAATAAGTCGCCCAATTGTTGGTTGGCGCTATTTTTTGCAAATCAGCAACCGACATCGGATTGTATGTTTTACGACGGTCACGTCTTTCTACTCGGTCTAAAGTTGGTTCAGATAAAGAGATTTCGAAAGCCAAAACCCTTGCTGCTTTTTCAGCGGCTGTTTTCGCATCCATACCTAAATAGCCAAACATTTTAGCAATGTGTAACACGTACTTTTCTCTTTTTTCTTTCGTGTCAGGCTTGTCAGACATATAATAGTCTTTATCAGGTAAACCTAAACTTCCAGTTCCTACATAAACTACATTTTTGTTGCTGTTTTTAGCATCGGCACCTACAAACGCACCAAAAAACCCTAAACCAGCATCGGCTTTGGTTTCAACTAAAAGATTCATTAAATCAGTGCTATTTTTTACCGCATTTATTTTTTCTAAATAAGGTTGAATAGGCGTGATACCTAATTTATTTCTAGAAACCGTATCTAAAATCGATTTGTATAAATTTACGGCTTTTGCTTGATCCGATTTTGGGTCTAAGTTTTTATTTGCAACGGCTTCGTTTAAAATAGCCATTACATCATCATCCGTATTTTTTCTTAATTCATCAAAACTTCCCCAACGGGTTCTGTCGGCTGGGATTTCGGTTTTATCCAACCAAGTTCCGTTTACATATCTAAAAAAATCTTCGTTTGGCGTTACAGAAGTATCCATAAACTCGGTACGAATTCCGACTTTTTCTGATTTTGCCGCTAGGGCATCACCAGATAAGCCGTCTTTTCCTGGTTGTCCATCTTTTCCAATTGTGACAGAGCAACTTTGAAAAAACACAACTAAGGCAATTGCTACACTAGCTTGTATGGTTTTGTTTTTCATTTTATAATTTTTTAAAAGGTTGGTTTTTATTGTTATGTGAATTACAAATCTATTAAAAAAACTAGAATTATTTTAAAATTGAACCTTTAAATACATTCTGTATAATTAAAAATAGTGTTATTTTTGTAAAAAAATAGCCTTCAAATGTTCAAATATAAAAAACTATCTGTCTTTTTTGTGGGGTTGCTACTTTTGATTTTTATAGCCATTTATTCGTTATTAAACCAAAAAACGCTTCCCGTAATTACACCTCGAGACGTAAATCCGGAATTGGTAGATTCATTGGTGCAACATATTGGTTACAAACATAAAATAGCGCCATTTGCGTTTACCAATCAAAACGGGAAAAAGATTACAAATAAAGACTATGAAGGCAAAATTTATGTAGCGGATTTCTTTTTTACTACTTGCCAAACTATTTGTCCAAAAATGACCGATAATATGGTTTGGTTGCAAAACAAAATCAAAGACAATCCGAAAGTGAAACTGCTTTCTCATTCTGTTTTTCCTGATGAAGACACGGTTGAGGTATTGAAAAAATACGCCAAAGAAAAAGGAGTTATAGACGAAAAAT
>NZ_JBIKJI010000023.1:0-19646 GCF_044361065.1 Flavobacterium sp. | reverse complement strand
ACTTCGCCAGCGAAATAAACCTTTGGTAAAATTTTACTTTGCATCGTTTTAAAATTAATTTCTTTTAAATCGATGCCGCCAGCGGTTACAAATTCTTCTTTAAACGTGCTTTTCCCGTTTACCTGAAATTCAGCTTGGGTTAGCTGATTGGCTAAACTATTTATTTGCTTGTTGGTTACCTCAGCCCATTTATAATCTAAAGCAATATCTGAAGCAGTTACGATATTTTCCCACAATCGTTTTGGAAAATCAAAGGGGCAAAATTTACCAATTAGTTTTTTATTATTTTCTTCTTTAATTTCTTTTAATTGTTCGATGGCTTCATCAAAAGATAGCTCATCCAACCAATTTACAAGCAGGGCAAAACAATATTTTTTATCAAACAATTCTCGAGCACCCCAGGCGGAAAGCCTTAAAATTCCAGGTCCTGAAAGTCCCCAATGTGTAATTAATAAAGGTCCTGATGACGCTAATTTAGAATTTTTTATTTTAATACTGGCTTGCGCCGAAAGTCCCATTAAATCTTTAATTCTTTTATCGGTAATGTTAAATGTAAATAAGGAAGGAACGGGTTCAACAATTTGATGTCCCATTTGATGCATCATTTCCCAAATTTTAGGATTGCTTCCTGTTGCGACTACAATTTTATCTGCAACAAAAACATCGTGTTGGGTTTCAATTTTCCATTGTTCGTCCTTATTGAAATATAAAGATTGTACACTTTGTGAGGTAAAAACTTTAATGCCTAATTTCTTTACATCTTTTTCGAAACAGTCAATTATTGTTTGAGAATTATCCGTAATTGGGAACATTCTTCCGTCTTCTTCAATTTTTAACTCAATACCTCTTTTTTCGAACCAATCAATCGTATCGCCAGAACAAAATTGAGAAAAAGGACCTTTTAATTCTCTCTCACCACGCGGATAAAATTTGACTAAATCGTTTGGCACAAAACACGCGTGTGTGACATTGCAACGCCCACCACCAGAAATTTTAACCTTAGTTAGGCATTCTTTTCCTCTTTCGAGAATGGCCACACTAAGTTGCGGATGTTTTTCTGCAATATTTATCGCTGCGAAGAAACCGGCTGCGCCACCGCCTATAATTATGATGTTGAATTGTTGCATTTGAAGTTTTCTTTATTTACTATTAAAGGTAAGAATTGTTACTTGCTTATCTTTGATTAAAGACCTAACAGGTTTCAAAAACCTGTTAGGTCTAAAATTAATTTTTATAATTGAATAATTGACACATTTCCTAATTGGCACATTATTACAACGTTTCTTTCAACCATTTAAAAAATTCACCTTGCCAAACTAAAGCATTTTGAGGTTGTAGCACCCAATGGTTTTCATCAGGAAATAGTAAAAATTTACTTTTAATTCCTTTTAATTGTGCCGCTTGAAAAGCTTCTTGTCCTTGTCCTATTGGCACACGGTAATCTTTTCCTCCTTGAATAATTAAAATCGGTGTATTCCAATTGTTTACTAATTTAATAGGATTGAACTCGTTGTAGGTTTTTTGTGCGGTTTTATTGTCTTTTTCCCAATATGCGCCACCAGAATCCCAATTCGTAAAGAAAACTTCTTCTGTGGTTCCGTACATACTTTCTGTATTGAAAATGCCGCAATGCGAAATAAAAGTTTTAAATCTGTTTTTATGAATTCCGGCTAATTGAAATACTGAATAGCCGCCATAACTCGCACCAACAGCACCAATTCTGGTTTTATCTACATACGATTCTTTTGAAATATCATCAATGGCTGATAAATAATCGTCCATTACTTGTCCGCCCCAATCTCCTGAAATTTGTTCGTTCCATTCTACACCGTGACCTGGCATACCTCTTCTATTTGGCGCTACAACAATATAACCTTGTGAGGCCATAAGTTGAAAATTCCAACGAAAAGAATAATATTGCGTTAAGGCACTCTGAGGGCCTCCTTGACAATATAAAAGAGTTGGGTATTTTTTTGTTTTATCAAAATTTGGAGGTAAAATTACCCAAACCAACATTTTTTTGCCATCCGTTGTGGTTACCCAACGTTTTTCGGAAGTACATTCTGATATTTTCGAATAGGCTTCATCATTTACGTGCGTAATTTGTTTCCAAGATTTCTTTTTTAAATCGTACGAAAACACTTCTGTAGCACTATTATGAGTGGTTTTTGTTACTAAAACAGAATTTCCCGTAAAACCTACAATTCCGTTTACATCAAAATCGCCATCGGTAAGTTGTGTCACTACAGGAAACATTTTAGTTAACCCAACGTGATTTACTTCAAAAAGTTGTTTTGTTCCTAAAATCGGCGCAATAAAATAGACTTTATTTCCTTCTTTTGCCCATACAAAGCTCTCAACAGTTCCGTCCCAATTGGCAGTTAAATTGACATCAAAACCTTGAACTCTTACGATAATGTCATTTTTATCTGCTTCAAAACCGTCGCGTTTCATTTGCAACCAACTCAATTCGCCTCGAGGTGAAAAGGTTGGATGTGTATCGTAACCTAAATTTTTCTCCGTAAGATTTTTTGTGGTTTTTGTCGCTACATCGTACTCATATAAATCAGTATTTGTACTTGTTGCGTAGGCTGTTCCTGCTTTTTTCTTACATACATAAATGATTTTATTTCCATCGGGTGACCAAACATAATCTTCATCACCACCAAATGGTTTTTGAGGTGCATCATAAGGTTCATTTGGCATAATATCAATTGGCCCAAGTACTTTTTCGTTTGGCTTACCAAGTAATCCTACAAACAAATGATTGTGTGTGCCATTATTCCAAGTATCCCAATGGCGATAATCTAAACCTTCATATACTTGTGCAGATGTTTTTGTTAAACTTGGATATAAGTCAGAACCCAATATTTTTTCAACTTTTACTTGTTGGACACTTATATATTCTTGTCCGTTTGGCGAAATACTTTTATCTGCAACTAAACCATCAATTTTATCTAAAGCAACCGTATTTCCTCCTCCAACAGGAACGGAATAATATTTAGAAACTATTTTATTTTCTTGAATATTTGGCGTACCTACTTTGTATATAAGCGACTTTCCGTCTTTAGAAATTCCTATTGGTGTCACTCTTCCTAATTGCCATAACTTTTCTGGCGTCATCATTTGTTGCGCATTTGAACTCATACTTAGTACACTGAAAATGAGAAAAATATATTTTTTCATACTGTTAAAATTTAAAACGAGGTTAAAAGTAGCACTTTTTTGAAAAAATATAACTATTTTCACGGTCTAAAATAAAAATGAAAAATGAAAAACAATAAACTCTTTATATTAATTATCATTTCGCTTATTATTGGTGTTGCATTAGGTGGAATTGTACATTATCAGTTTCCTGAAGCCATTGACACCTTCTCAAAAAATATAAAACTTCTTGGAACCATTTTTATACGATTGGTTCAAATGATAATTGCACCCTTAGTGTTTTCTACTTTAGTGGTTGGAATTGCCAAAATGGGCGATATGAAAATGGTTGGCCGTGTGGGTGGAAAAGCTATGGCTTGGTTTATTTCTGCTTCCTTAATTTCCTTGTTATTAGGAATGGTTTTAGTGAATTTTTTTGAACCTGGAAAAGGAACCACAATTAAATTAGATGACGCTTCAAGCGCTTCTGAATTGTTAGAAAACTCAAAAGGATTTTCATTAGAAGAATTTGTAAAACATGTTATTCCAAAAAGTTTATTTGAAGCTTTAGCCACTAACGAAATCTTACAAATAGTAATTTTTTCTATCTTATTTGGTGTGGCTTTAGCGGCATTTAGTAAGAAAGAAGCCAAACCCATTCTTAAATTATTAGATTCGGTTTCACATGTCATCTTAAAAATGGTTACTTTTATTATGTGGACAGCACCATTAGGGGTTTTAGGTGCTGTGGCAAGTGCGATTGCTAAACACGGTTTTGAAGTATTTACGCTTTACGCCAAATATTTAGGTGCGTTTTTAGTAGGGATAGTATTACTGTGGTTAATACTATTAACTGTTGGTTATGTGATTTTAGGAAAGCGTTTGTTTGTATTGTTGCAGCGTATTAAAAGTCCTTTGTTAATTGCCTTTTCTACTACAAGTTCTGAAGCTGTTTTTCCAAAAATGGTAGAAGAGTTAGAACGTTTTGGGTGCCAACCAAAAATTGTGTCTTTCACATTGCCGCTAGGTTATTCTTTTAACCTTGACGGAAGTATGATGTACATGACGTTTGCCAGTATTTTTATTGCGCAAGTATATGGCATAGAAATGAGTTTGCCTGAACAGCTTACGATGCTTTTAGTGTTGATGTTAACGAGTAAAGGAGTTGCCGGTGTGCCAAGAGCCTCTTTAATTGTTGTAGTAGCCACTTGTGCTATGTTTGGCATTCCACCAGAAGGAATTGCTTTGATTTTGCCAATTGACCATTTTTGCGATATGGCCAGAAGTATGACGAACGTATTAGGAAACGCGCTTTCAACAGCTGCAATTGACAAATGGGAATCTAAACACGAAACCTCACAAGAAATCGAGAGTTAATATTAACTCTTGCTAAAAAAATAAATTTGAAACCCATGAAAATCATCATATACCTACTTGAAAAATTAAAATTAAACGTAGTATTACAAGCCCAAGAAATTGATAAAGAATTTACATGGACCCAACTATTTAATCCCGAATTTTACATAAACCTTGAATTAGGTGGTGTTCCTATCGGAATTTATATGGTTTTGTTTATTGTATTTGCCGAAACCGGTTTGTTTATAGGCTTTTTTCTTCCAGGTGATAGTTTGCTGTTTTTATCAGGAATTTATTGCGAAGCGTTAGCGCAACCTTTAACTTTTTTACCTCAAGGGTATTCGCCCGTTTTTGTGATTGCTACATTAATTGCACTTTCAGGGATAATTGGTAATATTTTTGGCTATTGGTTTGGTTCGGTGTACGGGAAAAACTTATATCAAAAAGAAGATGGTTTTTTCTTTAAGAAAAAGTATTTGTATCACTCCGAAAGCTTCTTTCAAAAACACGGGGGAATTGCAATTGTTTTTGCACGTTTTTTACCCATTGTAAGAACTTTTGTACCTATTATTGCTGGTATTGTACACATGAAAAAAAGCAAATTCATGTTATATAATATTTTAAGTTCTATTTTATGGTCGTTTATTTTGGTGTATGCAGGACATTATTTATATGGCTTATTTTTAGAAAAATTTGATATTGATTTAAAACACCACATCGAAAAAATCATACTAATTTTAGTGGCTGTTACCACATTCCCTTTAGTAATGAAAGCAATTAAAGCGAGAAAATAGCATCACTAAATCTGATACATTACCCCTCAATATATCCCTTTGCTATTCAAAAAATCAATTATTAGCATTTTATATTTATACTCGTCTGTATTAACATCTGCAACATTTTCTTTTAATACATCTAATAAATACATTGGTTTTCCTTTGTCGTTCGGGTCTTGTTTTTCTAATGGAATAGAATAATCAGGTCTATAAAAAATAGGACGTTTGTAATCTGCCCCATTCTGCAATAAATAATAAGATATTTCATACTTGTTTATCATTACAGAAGCACTCAATGCCGATTGACCAAATTCATTTTGGTAATTAACATCTACACCTTTTGATTCTAAAAATTTAACCAAATATAAATTACCTGTTTTGGATGCTGCTATTAAAGGTGTAAGTCTTGTACTATTACCTTGTCTTCTTTCTCCTGTCTCAACATCATTTACATTAGCACCATATTCAACTAACATTTGAGCAAAAGTAATATCGTAATATTTAGAATTACAAGCCTTAATAATAGCCGAAGTGCCATCAAATGTATTATGAATATTTACATCTGCACTTTTTTCTAACAAATACTTAAATGGTTTTATTTGCTGGTTCGTTATGGTAAGAATCAAAAGTGTATTCCCAAATTTTGATTCTTGATAATTTATTAGCTTTGGGTCTTTTGATACTATTTCATTTATCTTCTTTTCATCTTCATCTTGTACCGCTTTAGCTAAATCCCAAGCTGGTGTATTTTGAAAAAGACGGTAATCACTACCCGTTAAACCTTGTTTATCCACTGGTTTATCTCTATTGATGTTTGAGCAAGAAAGCAACAAACAAGAGAATACTATTTTTATAATCATTACTTTCATTATTTCTTATATTCATCAGGATTAACTCCAAAATTCTTTATGATATTGTTTATACAGTGACACCAGCTATCGAGCGAATCCCTTCTCGTGATTTCACAATGTCTCGTCTTAAAATAAGTCATTTAGGTTGGTTATTTTAGTTTAACTAATTATTTATCTTTTTTCAAATATATAAAAATATAAATAATACTTTGATTTACTAAGGCAATTGATTTAGTATAAAAAAGTAAATCAAAAAAGAATGCCTTTGCAATCTAAAACATTTTACTACATTTACTTTTTTAAGAAAATATAATATGCAACTGAGCTATTGGGAAATAAAAAATTGGTTCTCCAACGTGGATTTCACCATAGTAGGCAGCGGAATTGTTGGTTTACATACCGCTATTCGGTTAAGAGAACGGTTTCCAAAAGCCAAAATTATACTTTTAGAAAAAGGTGTTTTGCCTCAAGGCGCCAGTACCAAAAATGCTGGTTTTGCTTGTTTTGGAAGCGTTTCCGAAATTATTGACGATTTAAAAACACATACTGAAGAAGAAGTTATTCAACTAATTCAAAAACGTTATGCTGGTTTGGAACTGCTTCGTAATAACTTAGGTGATGCTGCGATTGATTATCAACCTTTAGGCGGTTACGAATTGTTTTTGAAAGAAGACGAAGCGTTTTATAGCGATTGTGTTTCCAAAATTCCATTTATAAATGATATCGTTCGTCCATTATTCAAATCGGATGTGTATGCCAAAGTAAACAATACTTTCCACTTTAAAAACACGTTTGAACATTTGATTTTTAACTCTTTTGAAGGTCAAATTGACACCGGAAATATGATGCAAGCCTTATTAAAAAAAGCCGCATTACACGATATTTTAATTCTAAATAATCAAACTGTTTCTCAATATGAGGAATTGAATGATGAAATTGAAGTCGTAACAAATGAAGTCAGTTTTAAAACCAAAAAACTGATTTTTACTACAAATGGTTTTGCTTCCGATTTAACTAAAAATCAAGTAAAACCAGCAAGAGCGCAAGTTTTAATTACCAAACCAATTGCTAATTTACACATCAAAGGTACTTTTCATTTAGATAAGGGGTATTCGTATTTTAGAAATATCAATAACCGAATTCTGTTGGGTGGCGGAAGAAACTTAGATTTTGAAAGCGAAACTACTACTTCATTGGAAACCAGTGAAAAAATTCAAAATCACTTGGAAGATTTGTTAAAAAATGTAATTTTGCCTACTACTCCGTTCGAAATTGAACATAGATGGAGTGGTATTATGGGAATAGGAAATTCGAAAAAACCAATTGTTCAACAAGTAAGCAATAATGTATATTGCGGCGTTAGAATGGGCGGAATGGGCGTAGCTATAGGCAGTTTAATTGGAAAAGAAGTAGCAGATTTAATATAAAATGGCAGCAAACAAAACAACAATAAAACCTAAAAGCACTGGAAAAAAAGGATTTTTCAGTCATATAATGCGTTTCTTTTGGAAACTAATTATATGGTTCAATATCGTTAGTTTGTTTTTTGTAGTGCTTTATAAATTTGTGCCTGTGCCCTACACGCCACTTATGGTAATCAGGTATTTTGAAAATAAATCTGCAGGGAAAAATATTGAAACCAAGCACCATTGGGTACCGTTAGAAAATATTTCTAAAAATTTACAAAAAGCAGTTATAGCCAGTGAAGACGGTAGATTTTTTGAACATTATGGTTTGGATTTTTCTGCGATGCAAAAAGCGGCTGTGGGAAATTTTAAAGGTAAAAAACTAAAAGGCGGAAGTACTATTACACAACAAACCGCAAAAAATGTATTTCTTTGGCAAGGAAGAAGTTATTTCCGAAAAGCATTAGAGGCCTATTATACGGTATTAATTGAATTAATTTGGGGGAAAGAGCGCATACTTGAAGTGTACCTAAATAGTATTGAAATGGGCGACGGCATTTATGGTGCAGAGGCCGCAACGCAACATTGGTACAAAAAAGAATGTAAAAGTTTAACCCGAATGCAAGCCGCCGGAATTGCTGCAATATTACCAAATCCGAGACGATTTAGCCCGAATGGTTCGGCATACATTAGTCGAAAACAAAGCAAAATAGCACGCTATATTTTAATGACAAAATTAAAATATTAATACCTATAAAAAATGAAAACTGTATTAATAACTGGTGCTGGTGGAGGAATTGGCAAACAAACTTCATTGTATTTCGCTAAAAATAACTGGACCGTTATTGCTACGTTACTTCATCTTTCTGAAGGGGAAGATTTTAAAGATTTTCCTTCGATTTTTTGTTACGAAATGGATGTTACTTCTTCGGAAAGCATTGCATCGGCTACTAAAATTATTTTGGAAAACCATCCTAAAATTGATACGATTATTAATAATGCAGGAATGGGCTATAGAAGTTTTGTAGAACTTTCTGAAGACACAAAAATTGATACGATTGTAAATGTAAATTGGCTTGGTGTTGTGAAAGTGTGTCGGGCTTTTATACCTGCATTTAGACAACAAAAATATGGCCAATTTATAAATATTACTTCTGTTGCGGGCTTAGTAAATTTGCCACTTGGAAATTTTTATCATTCGACAAAACAAGCAGTAGAAAGTTTTTCCGAATGTATGGCTTATGAATTGGTAGATTTTAATATCAGTGTAGCTACAGTACAATTTGGTAACGCACCAACTTCATTTCAAAAAAATGTAACCAAATGTGCGCCAACAGAAATTTTTTCTTACAATAAATTAATGGATAAAATTTCGAAATTACTTTTGGATAAATCAGGTAAAAACGAAGATTTACCGCAACAAATTGTTGAAAAATTATTTAAAATTGCCGAAAAACCAAATAAAAATTTCAGAAGATATACAATAGGTTTTGATGCCAATATAATGCGAATTTTAAGACGTGTATTGGGTTACAAAATATTTAACTATATCATTAGAAAATTCACTTTGAATAAATAAAAAAGCCCTTCAGGAAGTTCTAAAGGGCTTGTTCTATTTATATTTTTTTGATTCCCATATTGAACAACGTAAATACTTGCATATCTACATTTTCTTGAATGGTTGATGCTACTGATTTTCCAGCTCCATGCCCTGCGTTTACTTCAATACGAATTAACACTGGATTGTCTCCTGTTTGTTTCGCTTGTAACTCGGCTGCAAACTTGAAACTATGTGCTGGCACTACTCGGTCATCGTGATCGCCAGTAGTCACTAAAGTAGCAGGATAATTTATTCCCGCTTTTACATTATGTACAGGCGAATACCCTTTAATGTATTCAAACATTTCGGCACTTTGTTCAGCTGTTCCATAGTCGTAAGCCCAACCAGCACCAGCGGTAAATGTATGATAACGTAACATATCTAAAACACCTACTGCAGGTAATGCCACCTTTATTAAATCAGGACGTTGCGTCATTACAGCACCTACTAATAATCCACCATTAGAACCGCCTTTTATGGCTAAATAATCAGATGAGGTATAGTTTTCTTTAATTAGATAATCAGCTGCAGCAATGAAATCATCAAATACGTTTTGTTTTTTAAATTGGGTTCCGGCATCGTGCCATTCTTTTCCATATTCGCCACCTCCGCGTAAATTCGCGACAGCGTAAACACCTCCATTTTCTAACCAAACTGCATTTGATATACTAAATGCAGGAGTTAAACTTACATTAAATCCACCATAACCATATAAAATTGTAGGGTTTTTTCCGTTTAACAATGTTCCTTTTTTATAGGTAATAATCATTGGAACTTTTGTACCATCTTTAGATGTGTAAAACACTTGTTTCGATTCGTAATTTGCCGAATTGAAATCGACTTTAGGTTGTTGATATATTTGAGATTTTCCTGTTTTTGGATCAAATGTATAAATGGTATTTGGCGTTACATAATTCGTAAACGAAAAATACAAGGTAGTTTCTTTTTCTTTTCCGCCAAAACCTCCAGCCGTTCCAACACCTGGTAATTCAATATCTCTAACTAATTTTCCGTTGTAATCATATTGTTTGATGAACGAAACAGCGTCTTTCATATAACTTGCAAAAATATAACCACTTCCCGTGTTAGGCGACAGTACATTTTTGGTTTCTGCGATGCAATCTTTCCAATTTTCTTTAGCAGGATTTGCTAAATCAAAAGTTACCACGCGTTTGTTTGGCGCTTTATAATTGGTTACCAAATAAATTTTCGATCCTTTGTTGTCTAAAACATCATTGTCGTTTTCGTAATTATCAATTAATGTTACGATTTTACTGTTTGGTTTTGATAAATCTAAATAATACAATTCGTTTCCAGAGGTTGAATTTGCAGCGGTAATGAATAAATAGTTTTCATCTTCCGAAACGCCACCGCCAACATATCTTCTTTTTACATCGCCACCATAAATTAATTTATCTGTTTTTTGCGAAGTGTTTAATTTGTGATAATACAATTTGTGTTGGTCGGTTTTTGCCGATAATTCACTTCCTACAGGTTTGTCGTAACTTGAATAGTAAAAGCCTTCGTTTTTGTACCAAGACACGCCACTAAACTTTACATCCACAATGGTATCGCCAATAATTTTCTTAGTTTTAGCTTCCATTACAATAACTTTTCGCCAATCGCTTCCTCCTTCAGAAATAGAATAAGCTACTAAACTTCCGTCTTTACTAAAATCAATTCCGCCTAAAGAAGTGGTTCCATCTTTAGAAAAAGTATTAGGATCTAAAAAAAGTTCTTCTTTTCCATTTTTATCTTTTCGATATAACACCGATTGATTTTGAAGCCCATTATTTTTATAATAATAGGTAAAATCACCTTCTTTAAATGGCGCCGAAATTTTTTCATAATTCCATAATTGTTCCATTCTCGTTTTAAGCTGATTTCGGTAAGGAATTTGGGCTAAATAATCATAGGTTACTACATTTTGAGCTTTTACCCAAGCTTCGGTTTCGGCACTTCGGTCGTCTTCTAACCAACGATAAGGGTCGTTGATTTTTTCACCAAAATAGGTGTCAATGTGGCCGATTTTTTTCGTTTCAGGATAGGTGATTTTATTTTGAGCCATACTACCGAATGAGAAAATTAAAGTTGTAAAAATAAATATTGCTTTCATATTTTTATTTTTTATTAAGTTACAATTATAAAAAATCCCGAATAAATTCGGGACTTTTACATTAAACAATATTATTGTATTGTGATTGGTAAAGTTACTTCAGCATCGGTACTTCCCCCTGCATTGGCAATATTTCCAGAAGCTACACCGGGAGCGGATTTACTTGGCAAATGTCTCAAAGTAACAACTAAATTCCCTGTTCCCACAGCATTAGTTTGATAAGTAAAACCTAAACCAACTGGTTTATTATTTGAATCGTTATCCGTATATGTAATTGTACCTAATCCAGAAGATAACTGATAAAAAATTTGATGGTCTTCGTCTTCTGCTAAAATCTCTTCGGTAATGTTATCTGCTGGATTTACACTTTCATTTAAAAATTGTACGGAACCCACATAGGTAGTATTCGCTAATATATTTCCAACTACAGTTACAACTGGCGCATTTGGCCCATCTCCATCTAAATCTTTAGATTGTAAAACAATAGAATTACTACCATTAGTTAAAGTTACTTTTACCGTTGTAATTAATTCTTCTTCATTAGTAACTGGTGGCACAACGACCTCATCATTGTTACATGAAATTACTAATAATCCTAATAAAGCTAAACTGATATTTTTTAAATTTTTCATAATTTGTTTTAATAATTAAATTTTATTTGTACTTGAAAATTTCTACCCATTTCGTCAACAAAAAAACGTTGTCTATTAAGGTAATCTCTATACGCTTCGTTTGTTAAATTATCTATACTAAATGCGATAACTAAATTGGTTTTTTTAGAGGTTTCAAATTGTATTTCCGAATAAAAATGCCATAAATTATAACCTTTTGGCGGTTCACTAATAGGAACTTCTATAGCAACTAATTGATTATTTTGAATAATATTAGCTGAAAAATTATAATTAGGAAATTGATTTTGAGTAAAAACCCATTCATTTTTTACTTCCGCTTTAAAATTGCACCAATTTTTTTCATGCCATTTGAAACCATTCATAATTTTTAAAGGTGGTACATCTATTAAATATTTGTGGTTAGATGCATCCCAGCCATTCACATAGGCAGCCCCTAAATTATACGACCATTTTTTTAAAATAACAGCATTAAAAGCAATATCTATTCCAGATAAAACAGCATTGGTTTGCTGAAAAGACCAAACGGGAAAAGCGCCTCTAATGGTAGTTTCAAAACCAATAGGCTTTAAAAAAATAAAATCGTTTATAAAATTAAAATATGGTTGAATTTCAAAACCAGTTTTCTGCCAAAATTTTATAATTGTTGAGGCGATTTTAAACGATTTTTCTTGCTGGATTTTCATATCACCTAATTCAATTTGTCCGTTAGAATGATGTAAACCGTCACTAAACAACTCCGAAACATTTGGATTTCTTGATGCGAAGTTCATATTAAAATACCAAACATAATCGTGATGAAACGTTTTCTTAAATCCAATATTACCAGAAAAATTAACATAATTAAATTTTGGTTTTGTGAAATACTGATTTCCTACTTCACTTTGAATAAAAGAACTAAATTCTTCATCGTAGTTACGTTCATTCCATCTTGATTTTAAATAATATTTTGACGCTTCAATAGTACTGAAATCTAGTCTTCCGCCTAACTCAAAAACTAAAGTTTCACTGAAATTATAATTAGTAACCCCATAAAAACCAATTTCGTTCTTAGAAAAAGTTGGAATTAAAGGTCGAACACCTGTAAACGGATTAGCTTCATTATTTTGCAAAAACAAATTCACTCCATTTTTAAGTTCAAATTTTCCTTTTTGCGTTTGAAAATCTACTTTAAAAATATGTGTTTTCAAATCTAAATCTAAAGCCGCATTGGTATTTTGACTGTTTCTTCTAACATCAAATTCTTTTCTGTTATTCCATTGAAAAGAATACACTACATCTAAACTTGAAAAATCAGTTAAAGAAATATGATCTTGAAACTTCAAAAAATGATGTGTAGCTTCCTGTTTTGGATGCGCTAAATTATAGGTAAAATCCTCAATAACTGCTGGTTGAAAATTCACAATTGCATTGTACAAATCGTTAGTATTACCAATATGAGAAGCTTTTAAAATTCCTACTTGAGAATTATACAAACTATAATACATAGACATAGAATGTTTTGCTAATTGATACGATAATCCACCAGAAAAATTTTGTTCTCTATTTCCTGAATTACTCAAAACATAATTTTTAGTTTCTCTGTCGCCAAAATATTTCATTGAAGCATTAAAATTCCAATTTAAACCTTTTTCTTTAGTTCGAAACAAACTAGTCGCCGCACTTCCGCCTCTTCCATTAGAATGTAACGAAAACATTGTTTTACCAATTAACGTATCCGTTTTAATCAGATTGGGTTCTAGTAATACTACACCACCAATGGCATCACCTCCATATTGTAATGCCGCAGAACCTTTTATAACTTTAATTTTTTGAATGGAATTGATATCAATATTTGGAGCATGTTCGATACCCCATTGTTGATCTTCAATACGAATCCCATGATTTAAAGTCACCACTCTATTACTATGCAAACCATTAATAATAGGCTTTACAATTGAATTTCCTGTTTTTAAAGCACTAACACCTGCAATTTCTTTTAAAACATCACCTAAATTTTGACTACCATATCTTTCAATAGTACTTTTTGAAATCACATTTTCTTTTTGTGATTTGGTTACATTTGAATTTTTTGATTGTATGGCAACTTCTTCAATTTGGGTTTCGTTTATTATCATAACAGCATTGATTATCAAATTACTTTTTAAAAAATACTTCTGTTTAAAAGATAAGTATCCTGAAAAAGAAAATTCAATAACATGGTTTCCTTCCTTCAAATTATAAATGGTGTAATTACCATTTACATCTGTAGAAGTTGTTTTACCGTGTGTGTGTACATGAATGTTTTCCATTGGTTCGTTAAACTTATTTACAACTTTACCAGAAACTTGAAACTGAGAGTATGCAAAAAGGGAAACTAAACCAAATAAAAAGCTAAAAATAAATCGCATTTTTATTAGTTTAAATTTACAAACAAGCCCGTATAGAAGGGCTTTTATTCTAAAATATTAAACTACAGGTGGACCTCGATAGGAAAAATATAAAAATTCATTTTCTTTTACGAAGGATTCGTAAACAGAAGAATAATGAAAGGTATGATTGGGATTTATAAAATCATAAGTAAAAAAAGCTTCCGCTAAAAAGGCAGCAAATTCATAATCACAAACCGGACAATCGTTATGATTTCCTTTTGAAAAGTGGATTTTAGAAGTGTTTTCTTGAGTAACCTCATCATTCAAATGATGGGCTTCATCTGTAAAAATATGTAACGACTGATAGCATATGGCAAAAAGTAGCACCAATGCCATCAGCACGTTAAATTTTACATATTTTTTTTGCATTATATCAATTTATTCGCAACTAAATATTCGGCTATTTGTACGGTATTTGTTGCGGCACCTTTGCGTAAATTATCAGCAACAATCCACATATTCAATGTGTTTGGTTGGCTTTCATCTCTACGAATACGACCTACAAAAACATCATCTTTACCTTCTGCGTAAAACGGCATTGGATAGGTAAATGTATCTAAATTATCTTGAACTGTAATTCCCGGTGTATTGTGTAAAAGGGTACGAACTTCATTTACATCAAAATCTGAATAAAACTCCACGTTAACCGCTTCACTATGACCACCAACTACTGGAATTCTTACTGCAGTAGCCGTAACACCAATGTTTTTATCATTTAAGATTTTTTGCGTTTCACGAACCAATTTCATTTCTTCTTTCGTGTAATCGTTTTCTTCAAACAAATCACATTGAGGAATCGCATTTCTATGAATTTGGTATTTATAAGCCATTTCGCCTTTAACACCGGCATATTCGTTTTCTAATTGTTGCACGCCTTTTACTCCTGTTCCGGTAATGGATTGATAGGTAGAAACGATAATGCGTTTAATTTTATATTTTTTATGCAATGGCGCTAAAGCCATTACTAATTGTATCGTAGAACAATTTGCATTTGGAATAATCTTGTCCTCAGCAGTTAAGATATCAGCATTGATTTCTGGAACAACTAATTTCTTAGTTTCATCCATTCTCCAAGCCGAAGAATTATCAATAACTGTTGTACCGGCAGCAGCAAATTTTGGCGCCCAAGCTAAAGAAGTTTCTCCTCCAGCAGAAAACAAAGCAATATCTGCTTTCATATCTACTGCGGTTTGTAAACCCACAACTTTATATGTTTTTCCGTTAAATTCAATTTCTTTACCTACAGATTTTTCTGAAGCAACAGGAATTAATTCTGAAACTGGAAAATTTCTTTCTTTTAAAATTTGAAGCATTACTTCTCCCACCATTCCAGTGGCTCCAACAACGGCTACTTTCATAATCTTTGCATTTATTATTTTAGCACTGCAAAAGTATAAAACTTATTGCTAATAATTTTCATATAAAAAGGTATTAATCATAAAAAAACTGCCCGTAAGCAGTTTTTAAAAAATTTTATTTTACCAAAGAATCTAACAAAGTTACCAATTCAGGTGACGAAGGTCTTGGTGCATCTGCGTTTACAATTTTTCCTTCTGGGCTAATTAAAATAAATCTTGGAATGCCATTGATTTTATAGCCTTGTACAAAATCTGATTTCCAATCTTTATCTGCTAATAATTGAATACCGCCTAAGTTTTTCTCGGTAACAAATTTGCTCCATTTGTCGTGATTTTTTTGCTCGTCAACAGAAATACTAACAAATTCGATGTTTTTACCGTGATAAGCCGCTTCAGTTTTTTGTAAAAAAGGAATTTCTTGACGACAAGGACCACACCAAGTTGCCCATACATCAACATATACAAATTTTCCTTTTAAATCTTCTAAAGACGTAACACCACCTTTATGATTTTCGTATTTAAAAGTTGGAGAAGGCGTTCCGTTTAATTTTTTTAATTCAAAACCTGCAGAAAGATAATCTATCATACCTTTCATACCTTTTTCAACATCTCCTTTATATTTAACAACAAAACCAGCATCTAAATCTTTAGGTAACGCTGCAAAAATAGTCTCTTTATATTTGGCCACTTCAGAAGTTAAAATTTCTAAGTTTTCCGCTTTCATCATTGGTTCAAAAGCAGTTTGATCTGCTTGTTTTAGCATTTCAGCCGCTAAAAACATATTTTCTTTTGCTCCTTTTCCTTTAAAAGAAATGGTATTATCAAAATCTTTATAATCTAAAGAAACTTGTATATCTGTAGTATTGGTTAAATATAGATCTGCATATTGCTCATCAACTTCAAGTTTAAACATTCCATCTGTTACTTTGAAAGTTGCGTTAAAATCACCTTTTTTATCTGCCACAATCATTTGGCTAAAACCTCTTGATTTTACATAAATGGTATCTGTTGGTTTATTTGCAATTTTAGCTGAAAATTTAACTTGTGCACTGGCTGTTAAAGAAAAAACACCTGCTACAACGCCTAATAAAAATGTTTTGTGGTTTGTCATTTTGAAAAATTTAATTTATAAAGTGTAAATATAACAGAATTAAAAAAATAAAATACAAAAAATTGTTAAGATTATTAATTGTTAAACTAAAATAAAATTTAAAATTATTATACTTTTGCAAAAAACAAATAACAATGTATAGAAGTCATAATTGTGGTGAACTTAACGCTACACATATTAATCAAGAAGTTACCTTAGCGGGTTGGGTTCAAAAAACACGTGATAAAGGATTTATGATTTGGATTGATTTGCGTGATCGATATGGAATTACGCAATTAATTTTAGACGAAACCAGAACGGATAAAGCCATTTTTGAAGCTGCAAAATCTTTAGGTCGTGAATTTGTGGTTCAAGTAAAAGGAACTGTAATTGAACGAGAATCTAAAAATAAAAATATCCCAACGGGTGACATTGAAATTTTAGTTTCTGAAATGACTATCTTGAATGAATCGTTAACACCACCATTTACAATTGAAGATGAAACAGACGGCGGTGAAGATATTCGAATGAAATACCGTTATTTAGATATTCGTAGAAATCCTGTAAAAAACAGTTTATTATTCCGTCATAAAGTGGCGCAAGAAGTACGAAATTATTTATCGAATGAAGGCTTTTGCGAAGTTGAAACGCCTTATTTAATAAAATCTACTCCAGAAGGTGCTCGTGATTTCGTAGTGCCAAGTAGAATGAATGAAGGACAATTTTATGCACTTCCACAATCGCCACAAACCTTCAAGCAATTGTTAATGGTAGGTGGAATGGATAAATATTTTCAAATTGTAAAATGTTTCCGTGATGAAGATTTACGTGCAGACAGACAACCCGAATTTACTCAAATTGACTGCGAAATGGCCTTCGTAGAACAAGAAGATATTTTAAATCAGTTTGAAGGCTTAACACGCCATTTGCTCAAAGAAGTAAAAGGTGTTGAAATAGACAAATTTCCACGTATTACGTACGATTACGCTATGAAAACGTATGGAAATGACAAACCAGACATCCGTTTTGGAATGGAATTTGGCGAGTTAAACGAAGTAACCAAAAATAAAGATTTTCCCGTATTTAATGCAGCAGAATTTGTAGTGGGTATTGCAGCTCCTGGATGTGCAGCATATACCAGAAAAGAAATCGATGCGTTAATTGATTGGGTAAAACGCCCACAAATTGGAGCAACCGGAATGATTTATTGTAAATATGAATTAGACGGTAGCTTAAAATCATCTGTAGATAAATTTTTCGATCAAGAAGATTTGAAAAAATGGGCAGACATTACTGGTGCGAAACCAGGAGATATGATTTTTGTTTTATGTGGAAATACCGATAAAACAAGAACCCAACTTTCTGCTTTACGTATGGAATTAGCGACTCGTTTAGGTTTAAGAAATCCAGATGAATTTGCACCACTTTGGGTGTTAGATTTTCCATTATTAGAATGGGATGAAGAATCGGAAAGATATCACGCGATGCACCACCCATTTACTTCTCCAAAACCAGAAGATATGCATTTAATTACTACCGAACCTGGTAAAATTAGAGCCAATGCCTACGATATGGTGTTAAACGGAAACGAAATTGGTGGAGGTTCTATTCGTATACACGATAGAAATTTACAAGAACGAATGTTTGAATTATTAGGGTTTACAAAAGAAGAAGCAGAAAATCAATTTGGATTTCTAATGAACGCCTTTCAATTTGGCGCACCACCACACGGCGGGTTGGCCTTTGGATTAGACAGATTAGTAGCTATACTTGGCGGTCAAGAAACTATTAGAGATTTTATTGCCTTCCCGAAAAATAATTCTGGAAGAGATGTAATGATTGACGCGCCTTCTATAATCGACGAAAAACAATTAGATGAATTACATATAAAAATAAATATTTCAAAATAAAAACACAATTTTCTTGCTTGTGTTAAATTAATTTATATATTTGCTCATTATTAATAATTAAATACGCATATAATGCAAACAGGAACAGTAAAATTCTTCAATGAAACTAAAGGTTTTGGTTTCATCACTAACGAAGATACAGGTAAGGACATTTTTGTTCACGCTACAGGAATCAAGGTTGAAAACTTAAACGAAGGAGACCGTGTTAGTTACGAAGAAGAAGAAGGAAGAAAAGGAATTGTAGCAACAAACGTTGTAATATTAAACGATTAATTTATTACCCTCTAAAAACGCTCCCGATAACGGAGCGTTTTTTTATGCTTTATTTTCTTATTTAGAATGATTATAAATGTAATCATTTTAATAAAATTGGCATTCTTAATGTGGTTTAAATTTTGATAATACCGCAATACAAATTAATTTTGTGGCTATTTTAAAAATAACATTAAAATGCAAAATTCTCAAATAGATTTTATACCTATTCTAATGCAAGTACTTCTTGCTGTAGGGTTTGTTGCTTTAACAATTTTTGGCTCAAGCTTATTAGGTCCAAAAAGATCATCTGCAAACAAAGATAAAAGTTTCGAATGCGGAATTGAATCTGTTGGAAACGCACGTATTCCATTTTCTGTAAAATATTTCTTAGTCGCTATTTTATTCGTTTTGTTTGATGTGGAAGTTATTTTTATGTATCCTTGGGCAGTAAATTTCAAAGAATTAGGTACTGAGGGACTAATTAAGATGATTGTTTTTATGACTTTATTACTAATCGGTTTCTTCTATGTAATTAAGAAGAAAGCATTAGTTTGGGAATAACAAATTAAAATGTATGGAAAAGAATAAAGTAAATATGGTTGATGCTCCAGAAGGACACGCTGGTGAAGGTTTCTTCGCAACGAAATTAGACCAAGTTGTTGGTTTGGCTCGTGCTAATTCATTATGGCCATTACCATTTGCTACTTCGTGTTGCGGTATCGAATTTATGGCTACAATGGCATC
>NZ_JBIKJI010000145.1:0-5334 GCF_044361065.1 Flavobacterium sp. | reverse complement strand
TGCAACAATTGTTTACATTGAAAATTAAAATTAAACAATATATATAATGGAAGAATTATTAGGTCAATTTTCATTTGGTTTATTTATCTTGCAAACAGTTTTATTCGTAGGATTAATCCTTTTACTTAAAAAGTTTGCTTGGAAACCTATTTTAGATGCAGTAAACGAACGTGAAGAAGGTATTAAAGAAGCTATTCTTTCGGCAGAAAATGCAAAAAAAGAAATGATGGCTTTGAAATCGGATAATCAAAAATTATTAGATGAAGCCCGTGCTGAAAGAGATACAATGATTAAAGAAGCAACTGCTATCAAAGAAAAAATGATTGCTGATGCAAAATCTGAAGCACAATCTCAAGGCGCAAAAATGATTGAACAAGCGAAAGCTACAATCGAAAGCGAAAAAAATAATGCAGTTGCTGAAATCAAAAATCAAGTGTCTTCATTATCTTTAGAAATCGCTGAAAAATTATTAAAAGAAGAATTATCTAACAAAGAATCTCAAACTAAATTAGTAGAGAAAATGTTAGCTGATGTTAAATTAAACTAATCTAAAGTTATGTCAAGAGCTGCGATTAGATACGCAAAAGCAATTATAGATATCGCTACAGAAAGCAATAACGCTTTAGCTGTAAATAACGATATGAAAACTATTGGTGCTGCAATTAAAGAAAATAATGAGTTACACGATTTTTTATCAAATCCTATTGTAAATGGAACGATAAAAATGAATGCATTAACTGAAATATTTCCATCTTTACAAGCAGAAACTAAAGGTTTGTTTCAATTGTTATTAGCAAATAAAAGATTTGAAATTTTGTCTGCAATTACTTTTCAATTTAATACATTATTTGATATTGCAAGCGGTATTGAGCAAGCAGTTGTTACTACAGCTGTTCCGTTAACTGCCGAATTAGAAGCACAAGTAACAAATAAGTTGAAAGAATTTTCTTCAAACACGATTTCTATTACAAACGTAGTAGATCCTTCAATTATTGGAGGTTTTGTTTTAAGAATTGGCGACAAACAATATAATGCATCTGTTGCAAACAAATTACAACAGTTAAAAAGAGAATTTACATATTAAATAAATACCATTAAATATATATAAAATGGCAGAAATTAAACCAGCTGAAATTTCAGCAATATTAAAGAAACAATTATCAGATTTTCAATCTGGCGCTACGTTAGAAGAAGTAGGTACTGTACTACAAGTTGGTGATGGTATTGCTCGTGTATATGGTTTATCAAATGCTCAGTACGGTGAGTTAGTTCAATTCGATAACGGATTAGAAGCTATCGTATTGAACTTAGAAGAAGACAATGTTGGTGTGGTTTTATTAGGACCATCTACAGGAATCAAAGAAGGTTCTAACGTAAAAAGAACGAACAGAATTGCGTCTTTAAAAGTTGGTGAACAAATGGTTGGCCGTGTGGTGGATACATTAGGTAACCCAATTGATGGTAAAGGACCAATCGGTGGCGAATTATTCGAAATGCCTTTAGAGCGTAAAGCACCTGGAGTTATTTTCCGTCAACCGGTAACGGAACCATTACAAACAGGTATCAAAGCTATCGATGCAATGATTCCAGTTGGACGTGGACAACGTGAATTAGTGATTGGTGACCGTCAAACTGGTAAATCTTCAGTTTGTTTAGATACCATCTTAAATCAAAAAGAATTTTACGATGCTGGTCAACCAGTATTCTGTATATATGTTGCAATCGGACAAAAAGCGTCTACAGTTGCATCAATCGCAAAAACATTAGAAGAAAAAGGTGCAATGGCTTATACAGTTATTGTTGCTGCAAATGCTTCTGACCCAGCGCCAATGCAAGTATATGCTCCTATGGCAGGTGCTGCAATTGGTGAGTACTTCCGTGATTCAGGTCGTCCTGCTTTAATTATCTATGATGATTTATCTAAGCAAGCCGTTGCTTACCGTGAAGTATCTTTATTATTAAGAAGACCTCCAGGACGTGAAGCGTATCCAGGAGACGTTTTCTACTTACACTCTCGTTTATTAGAAAGAGCTTGTAAAGTAATTAACGATGACGAAATTGCTAAAAATATGAATGATTTACCAGATTCTTTAAAAGGAATTGTAAAAGGTGGTGGTTCATTAACAGCGTTACCAATTATCGAAACACAAGCAGGGGACGTTTCTGCATACATCCCAACAAACGTAATTTCGATTACGGATGGACAAATTTTCTTAGATGGAGATTTATTCAACTCTGGGGTTCGTCCTGCAATTAACGTAGGTATTTCTGTATCTCGTGTTGGAGGTAATGCACAAATTAAATCAATGAAAAAAGTATCTGGTACTTTAAAATTAGACCAAGCACAATTCCGTGAATTAGAAGCTTTCGCGAAATTTGGATCTGACTTAGATGCAGTTACTTTAAATGTAATTGAAAAAGGTAAACGTAACGTGGAAATCTTAAAACAAGGTTTAAATGATCCGTTTGCTGTTGAAAATCAAGTAGCAATTATTTATGCCGGAACGAAAAACTTATTAAGAAATGTTCCTGTAAATAAAGTAAAAGAATTTGAAAAAGATTATATTCAATTCTTAAGCTTAAAACATAAAGACGTTTTAGATGCATTAAAAGCTGGTAAATTTGATGATAACATCACAAATGTATTAGAAGCTGCTGCAAAAGAAATTTCTGCAAAATACTAATTAATTAGGTAAAAGGTAAAAGGTCTTGGGTATTAGGTAAAACGAATACCCAACACCATAAACCCAACTCCCAATACCCAATAAAAATGGCAAATTTAAAAGAAATTCGTAATAGAATTGTATCTGTATCGTCAACGATGCAAATCACTTCTGCTATGAAAATGGTTTCGGCGGCTAAATTAAAAAAAGCGCAAGATGCTATTACTGCAATGCGTCCTTATTCTGAAAAATTAACCGAGTTAATTCAAAGTTTAAGTGCTTCTTTAGAAGGTGATGTTGCTGCTAATTATACGACTCAAAGAGAAGTGAAAAAAGTATTAGTTGTAGCCATTACTTCTAACAGAGGTTTGTGTGGCGCATTAAATTCAAATGTATTAAAACAAGTTAAAGTGTTAACTGAAAAATACGGTCACGATAATGTTGGTATTTTTGCCATTGGTAAAAAAGCAAATGATGGTTTACACAAATCAAACTATGTAATTGCTAATAGAAGTGACATTTTTGATGATTTAACTTTTGATAATACTGCAGAAATCGCACAATCATTAACGCATTTGTTTTTAGATGGTGAATATGATAAAGTAGAATTGGTTTACAATCAGTTCGTAAATGCAGCTACACAAAATGTTGTAAACGAACAATTTTTACCTTTAGCACCAATTAAAGGCGCTGCTGCTATTTCATCTGACTATATTTTTGAGCCATCAAAAGAAGAAATTGTATTAGAATTAATACCAAAATCGTTAAAAACTCAATTATACAAAGCGGTTAGAGATTCATTTGCTGCAGAGCACGGTGCACGTATGACAGCAATGCACAAAGCAACAGATAACGCAACTGATTTAAGAAATCAATTGAAATTAACATATAACAAAGCACGTCAAGCTGCAATTACAGGAGAAATCTTAGAAATTGTTGGTGGTGCGGAAGCATTAAATAATTAATTTTATTTACTGTTTTATAACTTCTTAAAGTCCCAATTTATTGGGACTTTTTTATTTGTATTAATTGCTAATTAAATTATAAAATCCTTTTAATCAGTTTAATCCGTGGCGAAAAAAATTAATTATCAGTTTTATAAATTTAGTGCTAATTCGTGAAATTCGTGTTGCATTAAATTATAAAATCCTATTATTCAATTTAATCCGTTGGCGAAAAAAATTATATATTTGTATAAACCGATTTGTTATGAAAAACATTTTTACAGCCCTATTTTTTATTTTCAGTTCTCTTGTATTTTCACAAAATCTTCAATTAGAAGAGATAATGAAAGGCAACGAATTTATTGGTCATCAACCTTCTAATCAACGTTGGTCTGTAGACGGAAAAACCATTTATTTTGAGTGGAATCCGAATAATGACTTAGGCGATACAACCTATTTTTGGCAATCTGGTTTCACAGAACCAAAGTTACTTTCAAAAGAAGGGTTCCGTTTTTCGGAAATTCAATATCAAGGGCAAGAAAATTTTGATGTAGTATATTATACAAATCAGGGCGCCTTATCTTCGTATCATAAAAAAACAAAAGAAAATAAAATACTTTTTCAAACGACTTCAAATATCAATTCTGTTCAAAGAAGCACAAATCAAAACATCATTTATTTTCAACAAAATAAAAACATATTTCAATTAAATGTAACGAATTTTCAATTGTTACAACTTACCAATTTTAAATCTGGAACAACTTCTTCAGAAACCAATAAAACTTCTTTTCTGAATGACCAACAAAAAGAATTATTTCAGTTTGTAAACCAAGAAAGTGCTAAATCAGAATGGAATAAAAAACGCGCCGCAGAAAAAAAACTTAAATTTCCTTCGGAGATTTTATACGGCACGAATGCATTAGAATCAGTAAAAATTAACCCAAGTGGAAAATTCGTTACCTATACTATATCGGAATATCCAACTACAAAAGATACAAAAGTTGAAAACTTCATTACGAGTGATGGATATACTAAAAACAAATCGGCACGTGAAAAAGTATCTATAAATAACAATAGCAAGCATAAAATGTATGTGTATCATATCGAGAAAGATACGGTAATGTCAATTTCATTTTCAAATCTAACAGGAATAAAAACCTTTCCAAAATACTATCAAGAATACGACAATTTAAAAAATTTAGAGCCAGTAGAAAAAGCAATAACGATGCAAGCGCCAATATACAATGCATTGGGGAATTTAGCTGTTTTTGAAGCTAGAAGTTTAGATAATAAAGACCGTTGGATTCTTCAATTAAACCTAAATGACGCAACGGTTTCCGAATTAGAGTATCAACACGATGAAGCTTGGATTGGCGGACCTGGAATTCCAGGGTACAATTTCAGCAATGGAACGTTAGGTTTTTTAGCTGACAACAAAACCATTTATTTTCAATCAGAAGCAACTGGTTTTTCTCATTTGTACACTTTCAATTTGGAAACAAAAAAGAAAACACAACTTACGCAAGGTAAATGGGAAGTTCGTGATGTAGTTTTATCAAAATTATCAAATTCCTTTTATATTACAAGTACCGAAACGCATCCTGGAAATCGTTCTTTCTATAAATTAGATATTTCGTCTGGAAAAAAAACACCAATTTTAACCAATGATGGAGCGTATGAAATTGAATTATCACCAGATGAATCCCAATTGGCAATACGATATTCAT
>NZ_JBIKJI010000022.1:0-19716 GCF_044361065.1 Flavobacterium sp. | reverse complement strand
AAAAAGACCACTCACATAATAATTACCTTTAATACTAAAATGTTGACGATTTAAATTGTTTCCACCGTATCTACTTAAATAGGTTCCGTTATTATTTTTATCTAAAGTTAAAAATTTTCTATCAGGTAATTCATAAATAGTTTTTACATATGAAATACCTCCTTTTACAGTATGTTTTTCATTAGAAGTTAATTTATAATTAACTAACAATTGATTATTAAAATAATCAGATTGTTCAAACTGATTTGTTCTAATTAATCTATTTGGTGCACTGTAATTATTTCCAATTACTCCAAATTGATCTTGAATTAAACTTTCAGTTGTTCTTAAATAAAATGAATTTGTATTTACTTGTAATCTGTCAGTTTTATATTTTAAAGCAATTAAAGCAGATGAGTTTGTTTGATAACTATAACTTGTAGTTTCTAAATTATTAAAAAAGTTGGGTAATCCGTCATTAAAATTTCTTTCTACACCATTTCTGTATTGATATTTATTTTCCCCGTTTAATGATAACAAATAAGAAAAGGCACTGTTTTTAAATTTAAATTTTTCAGAATGAGAAAAACCAATACTATTATTAACTGGAGCACTTATTTTGTCAACATTCCATGAATTGTTTTTGTTTCCATTAACATATTCACTTGGTTTTAAAGTATAACCACTTATTGAACCATATTCTGGAGTTAATTTTCTTTTGTCTTTTTGAATTCCTAAAAACCCTTGATTGTTATTAGCTGTTTCTGAAATTAAAAAATCACTTCCATTATTACCTGTAACATATCCAAAACCTAAGCTTAATTTTGTTTGAGAACTTTGTGGCTCAGAAGTTTCTACATTAATTGTTGCTCCAGCAAAATCACCAGGTATATTTGGATTAAATGTTTTGTAAACACTTAAAACACCAACAATATCTGTAGGAAATAAATCTAAAGGAATAATTTTTTTAAACGGACTGTTTGAAGGTGCTTGTAAATCATTAATTAGTAAATTATTATATCTGTTTTCTAAACCTCTAACAAATAAACCTCTTGATTCTGCTTTAGTAATACCAGTTACTTTTGTTAATCCTTCTTCTACGTTACTAATCCCTTTTCTGTCCATTTCTTGGGCACCGATGCTTTGTTTCATTTCCACTGCTTTTTGTTGTTCTTTCAATAAAGCAGTTTCTTTGGTTTTATTTGTAGAGCCTTTAATTACAATTCCTTCAATACTATTTGAATTTTCTTGTAAGGCTATGTTTTCAGTTATCGTTTCATCTGCAGCAACAGTAATAGCTTTTTCAAAAGTTTTATAACCAATAAAAGCATATACTATTGTATATTTTCCTGGTTTCATAGCAATTTCATAATTACCATTAATGTCAGATTCTGCATTTATCATGGTTCCTTTTAAAGATACCGAAACAAAACTTACAGGTTGTTTGCTGTCTTTGTCAGTAATAATACCACTAACTTTAGCAGTATTTTGTGCAAAAGAGATTATTGTAAAGAATAATCCAATAAGTAGAAATTTTAATTTCATGAGTTTGTGTTTATTTTTGATGCAAAAATAGAACCACCTTAATTATGTAAATGTTACTTAGAAGTTATTTATTAGTTTAGATAGTGTTAAGATAGTGTTAACAGATTAAATAATAGTAAACAGCTATGTTATTTCATTTTTATATATAATTTTACACAAGTTAAATTATTTTAATTACTTTTATATTCAATATGAAAAAGAAAGATATAAAAATATTATTGGTTGATGATGAACCAGATATTCTAGAAATTGTTGGTTATAATTTAGAGCAAGCAGGCTACCACGTTATCAAAGCAGAAAATGGTAAAGAGGCGGTTAAACTGGCTATAAAAGTAAAACCACATCTAATTATTATGGATGTAATGATGCCAGAAATGGACGGGATGGAAGCGTGTGAAAAAATTAGAGAAATTCCAGAATTAAAAGATACTATTATTACCTTTCTTACCGCCAGAAGTGAAGATTATTCGCAAGTAGCTGGTTTTGAGGTTGGCGCGGACGATTATATTGCCAAACCAATAAAACCAAAGTTATTAGTTAGCAAAGTAAAAGGATTATTGCGCAGACTTAAAGATGAAGAATTAGAAAATTCTGAAACGTTAACAGTTGGCAATTTGCAAATTAACCGCGAAGAATATAAAATTATTAAAGACGGAATTACCATCGTTTTACCAAGAAAAGAATTCGAACTTTTATATTTATTAGCTTCAAAACCAGGCAAAGTATTCACCAGAGTCGAAATATTAGATAAAGTTTGGGGCAATGAAGTAATTGTGGGCGGAAGAACCATAGATGTTCACATCAGAAAACTTAGAGAAAAAATTGACGAAGATGTTTTTAAAACCATCAAAGGCGTGGGATATAAAATTGAATTAAATGGCGATTAGTTTTAAAAAATCATACAAATTTGCCTTTAAATCTTCACTTTATATTTCGTTTTTTGTAGTTTTAAGTTTGTTGGTTTATCATAATTTCGTTCAGCCAATTAACTATTTTATTCTTATAGTTTTTCCAGTAACGCTATTCTTTTTTAGTTTTTTTTTAATGCAATATCGTGTAGAAGTTTTTATCTACAAACGCATAAAAAAATTGTATGATGAGGTGTCGTTATTAGATGCTACTTCTTTACAAAACAAAACCGTTACCACTGACGTTTCTACTTTAACAAATGATATTAGAAATTTCGCAAAGGAGAAAAAAATCGAAATCGAATCGTTAAATATTCGAGAAGAATATAGAAGAGAATTTTTAGGGAATATTTCTCACGAATTAAAAACACCACTTTTTACAGTTCAAGGTTATTTAGATACGCTTATTGAAGGCGGCGCTATTAAAGACAAAACCTTACGCGTAAAATATATCGAACGCGCTTCAAAAGGCGTTGAAAGGCTAATTAATATTGTACAAGATTTAGATATGATTTCTAAATTTGAAGTCGGTGATTTAAACATTGATATTGAAGGATTTGATATTATTAACGAAATTCAGAATGTTTTTGACCTTTTAGAAATGAAAGCTGATGCCAAAAACATCATTTTAATGTTCGATGAAAAGTACATTTCTCCCATAATTGTTTATGCCGATAAAGATAAAATTCAGCAGGTTTTAACAAACTTAGTGATGAATTCCATCAAATACGGAAAAGAAAATGGAACCACAGAAATTGCAGTTGAAAAAATAAGTAAAACCAAAATTTTAGTGCGTATTCACGATAACGGACAAGGAATTGAGCAACAACATATGTCAAGAATCTTTGAACGTTTTTACAGAATCAACAAAAGCGGCTCAAGAGAAGAAGGCGGTTCTGGCTTGGGCTTAGCCATCGTAAAACACATTATTGAAGCACATAACGAAAAAATATTTGTGCAAAGTACGTATCAAAAAGGCTCTGAGTTTTCGTTTACCTTGAAAACGAGTAAATAATTGCGTTACCAAAACTTTAATTTTTATACTTTTGCAACATAAAATTAATTGTTGTGGGAAGTAAAAATAAATTAAAAAGATTCAACGAAAATGCTACGTTTTCAAATGTTTTTCAACCAACTCGTGAAGAAGTAGTTAGCGATAGTTTGGCATTAAAAGGAAAATGGAATTCAGATTTCTTTAAAAACAATAACCCAATTGTTTTAGAATTAGGCTGCGGAAAAGGCGAATATTCTGTAGGATTAGCAGAAAAATTTCCAAACAAAAACTTTATTGGAATTGATATTAAAGGTGCCCGATTTTGGCGCGGCGCTAAAACCGCTGTAGAAAACGGTCTAAATAATGTGGCATTTCTTCGTACTCAAATTGAATTAATTAAACATTGTTTTGATGAAAATGAAGTAGATGAAATTTGGATTACCTTTCCAGATCCACAAATAAAATACAAACGCACAAAACACCGTATGACCAATTCTGAATTTCTTCAGAATTATAAAAAAATACTAAAACCTAACGGATTAATGCATTTAAAAACGGATAGCGAGTTTATGCACGGTTACACTTTAGGGTTATTACACGGTGAAGGACACGAAGTTTTGTATGCCAATCATAACGTATACAATAATGCGGGCGCACCAGAAGAAGTAACAAGTATCCAAACCTTTTACGAAAGTCAGTATTTAAAAATAAATAAAAGCATTACGTACATTCAATTTAAAATAAAATAATGTCGATATTTTTAGCTTTTGCATTTGCAGTTTTGTTTTCGTTTGTGGGGGTTTTGCCTCCAGGAATTGTAAATATGACTGTGGCTAATTATAGCGTAAAAAAAACGTTATTCAAAGCTAAAAAGTTTATCAATGGTGCTATTTTAGTGGTATGTATTCAAAGCGTTTTAGCGTTTTATTTTGCTACTTTTTTGGAGAGCCATCCGCAAGTAATGCAAAATTTAAAATTTGTAGGAAGTTTAGTTTTTATATTATTAACCTTATTTTTTTTAGGTAAGGGAATTCAAAATGCCATTCATACTAAAGACGCAATTAAAAAGAAGTCAGCAAAAAGCAAACTAAAACCCTTTTTACACGGCATTTTTATTTCGGGATTAAACATTTTTCCAATTCCATATTATGCGTTTGTAAGTTTGTATTTATCCGCTTTTATTGAAGACTTTTTTACTAATTTAGTTGCTTTAGCATTTGTTTTTGGAACAACTTTAGGGACATTTATTGTATTTATGGGCTATGCTTTTTTGTTTAGAAAAATCAAACATAAAGTAGCGTTTTTTATTAAAAACATTAATTTTATAATTGCTATCATTACTGGATTAATTGCCGTTTTCACCATTTATAACTTAAATAAGTAGTTTGAAAATAAAAGAAGACAATTTTTTTGAACGTGTGTACGAAGTCGCCCGAAAAATACCTTACGGGAAAGTAACTTCATATGGCGCTATTGCCAAAGCGTTGGGTGCGGGTCGTTCTGCAAGAATGGTCGGTTGGGCTATGAACGCGTGTCACGGACAAGATGATATTCCGGCACATCGTGTGGTCAATCGTTTGGGTCTTTTAACAGGAAAACACCATTTTGAAGGCACTAATTTAATGCAACAATTGTTAGAAAGCGAAGGCATTCAAGTAATTGATAATCAAATAATAGATTTCAAAAAACATTTTTGGAAACCTGATTTTTAGATGATTTTCCTATGTTTTAATCACATAAATAAATCCTATACACGCATTAACAAACTTTTATCGTTTGTCATTTGTCATTTGTCATTTTCAAACTATCTTTGCAATTCAGATTCAGTTTAAATAAAAGTAAAAAAGTTTACACAATAAAATGAAATTAGATAGAAAAGAAATACTTACCGCATTAGAAACCATTTCAATTGCTGGTGAAGGAAAAAATATGGTAGAAAGTGGTGCGGTTCAAAACGTAGTAACTTTTGGAGATGAGGTAGTTGTAGATGTAATTTTAACCACGCCGGCTTTACATATAAAAAACCGTGCAGAAGCCGATATTAAAAAAGTTATTGCCGAAAAAATAGATGCTAACGCAAAAGTTAAGGTAAATATTAAAGTAGAAGCTCCAACAAAAGAAGAAGCCAATACCATTAAAGGAAAACAAATCCCTGGAATAAGCAATATTATTGCAGTTTCATCTGGAAAAGGCGGTGTTGGAAAATCTACTATTACAGCAAACTTAGCCGTTGCTTTATCTAAAATGGGATTCAAAGTAGGTATTTTAGATGCCGATATTTATGGGCCATCTATGCCAATTATGTTCGATGTAGAATCGGCTAAACCTATTTCAGTTGAAATTGACGGTAAATCAAAAATGCAACCGGTACAAAGTTATGGTGTAGAACTATTATCCATCGGATTTTTCACTAAGCCAGACCAAGCGGTTATTTGGCGTGGTCCGATGGCTTCAAAAGCCTTAAACCAAATGATTTTCGACGCCAATTGGGGCGAATTAGATTTTATGTTAATCGATTTACCTCCAGGAACAGGCGATATTCACTTGTCAATTATGCAATCGTTACCAATAACAGGAGCTGTTGTAGTTAGTACGCCTCAAGCGGTTGCTTTAGCAGATGCAAAAAAAGGGGTTTCTATGTTTATGTCTGATGCGATTCAGGTTCCAGTATTGGGAATTATCGAGAATATGGCGTATTTTACACCAGAAGAACTTCCTGAAAATAAATATTATATTTTTGGAAAAGAAGGCGCCAAAAACTTAGCAGCAGATTTAGAAGTGCCGTTTTTAGGCGAAGTACCTTTAGTACAAAGCATTAGAGAAGCTGGAGATTATGGAAGACCAGCAGCAATGCAAACAGGAACGATTTTAGAAACTGTTTTTGAAGAATTAGCCAGAAGTGTAGTAGCAGAAACGGTAAAAAGAAACGAAAATTTACCTGCTACAGAAGCAATAAAAATAACAACAATGGCAGGATGTTCTGCTGTGAAAAAATAGACATTTTAAATTTCTTAGACATTTCAGTCTAAAAATCTAAAGATTCTAATCATCTAAAAGTCTAAATAAATGACAGAAATTGAAATAACCGAAAACATTGAGAAAGCTTTAGCTGAAATTCGTCCGTTTTTAAATTCAGACGGAGGCGATATTGAATTAGTAGAAGTTCTTGATGGCAAACACGTAAAAGTTAGATTACAAGGCGCTTGTACGAGTTGCAGTTTAAGCATCAGCACAATGAAAGCGGGTGTAGAAACTACCATCAAAAAGTTTGTTCCGCAAATAGAAACAGTAGAAAACGTTAATTAGTTATTAGTCGAAAGTTTTAAAGTTAATTCTTAAACTTTAGACTTTAGACATTTAGACTTAAATGAAATGATTGAAACAGATATATTAATAATTGGAGCAGGTCCTACAGGACTTTTTACTGTTTTTGAAGCCGGTTTATTACAATTAAAATGTCATATTATTGATGCGCTTCCTCAACCAGGAGGACAGTTAGCGGAATTATATCCAAAAAAACCCATTTTTGATATTCCAGGTTATCCAGAAGTTTTAGCGGGTGATTTGGTTAATAATTTAATGGAACAAATTAAGCAATTTCAACCCGGATTTACTTTAGCTGAAACGGCTGAAACAATAGAAAAACTTGAAGACGGTTCGTTTATAGTTACTACCAATAAAGGCACAAAACACAAAGCAAAAGCCATTGCAATTGCGGGCGGTTTAGGAACGTTTGAACCCAGAAAACCTGTTTTAAAAGACATAGAATTTTACGAAAACGAAGACCGAGGTGTCGATTATTTTGTAAAAGATCCAGAAAAATATCGAAACAAAAATATTGTAATTGCTGGAGGTGGTGATTCTGCTTTAGATTGGAGTATTTTTTTAGCAAACGTAGCAGCTTCGGTTACATTAATTCATCGAAGAAATGAATTTCGTGGCGCATTGGATTCAGTAGAAAAAGTTCAGGAATTAAAATCTGCAGGAAAAATAAAATTAATCACACCAGCTGAAGTTTCAAGTTTGAACGGTACGGAAAGAATCGAATCGATTACCATTGACACAAATGGCGAACAAATGAATGTACCAGCCGATTATTTTATTGCTCTTTTTGGATTAACACCAAAATTAGGCGCTATAGCAAATTGGGGATTAGAGATAGAGAAAAATGCCATTAAAGTAAACAACGCTTTGGATTACCAAACAAATATTGACGGAATTTATGCTATTGGCGATGTAAACACTTATCCTGGAAAGTTAAAGCTAATTTTATGCGGATTTCACGAAGCCACACTAATGTGTCAAAGCGTATACAACCGAATTAATCCAGGAAAGCGATATGTATTAAAATACACGACTGTTTCTGGAGTAGACGGATTTGATGGCACAAGAAAAGAAGCAGAAAAAGCGGTTGTAAAAGCAATTGATTAATTATGAGTCAAGATGTAACCCTATTTATTACGGATAGAAACGGAGTGAAACACGAAGTGTTGGCCCCAACGGATATGAATATGAATGTGATGGAACTCATCCGTTCTTATGAATTGGCAGAAGAAGGAACAGTTGGAATTTGTGGCGGAATGGCTATGTGTGCTTCGTGCCAATGTTATTTACTTAACGATGTTTTAAAAACCGAAAGAAACGACGACGAAGAAGCTATGTTAGCCGACGCCTATCACGTGAAAGATAATAGTCGATTAGGGTGTCAAATACATATTTCGGAAGACTTAGAGGGCTTGGAAATAGAAATAGCACCAGAACAATAAAAAAAGCGAGAAATAGTTCTCGCTTTTTTATTTTAATCAAATTTTTATTGAAACGCCTGTTCTAAATCGGCAAGTAAGTCTGAAATGTCTTCCACACCTACGCTTAAACGAACTAAATCGTCAGTAATACCAATTTCTTTTCTTTTTTCTTCAGGAATTGATGCGTGTGTCATTAATGCAGGATGATTTGCTAATGATTCCACACCGCCTAAAGATTCGGCTAACGTGAATACTTTTACTTTTTCTAACATTTTAATCGCATCGGCTTTCGCACCCGATTTAAAAGTGAAAGAAACCATACCGCCAAAACCACCAATCATTTGTTTTTTGGCAATTTCGTGATTTGGATGACTTTCTAATCCTGGATAATACACTGTGGCTACTTTTGGATGATTCACTAAATATTCCGCCACTTTTGCTCCGTTTTCACAATGTCTTTGTACACGTAAATGTAAGGTTTTGATGCCTCGTAATACTAAATAACTATCCATTGGACCTAAAGTCCCACCTGTAGCAAATTGCGCAAAGTGTAATTTTTCGCCTAACGCTTCATCTTTTACAATTAACGCACCAGCAATAACGTCACTGTGTCCACCTAAATATTTAGTTGCCGAATGCATTACAATATCTGCACCTAAATCTAAAGGTTTTTGTAAATAAGGCGTGGCAAAGGTATTATCTACTGCAAAAAGCAAGTTGTGCTTTTTAGTAATTTTCGCAATTTCGGCAATATCCGCTAATTTCATTAATGGATTGGTTGGCGTTTCTACCCAAACCAATTTCGTATTTTCATTAATTAACGACTGAAATTTTTCAAAATTCGTCATATCAATAAAATGAAATTTTATCCCAAATTCTTGGTAGATACGAGCAAACATTCTGTACGTGCCACCATATAAATCGTCCATAGCAATGACTTCATCTCCAGGTTTTAATAATTTCATTACAGAATCTGTTGCCGCTAAACCAGAAGCGAAAGCTAAACCTCTCACTCCATTTTCAATACTGGCTAACGCTTGTTCTAAAGCGGTACGAGTGGGATTGGCAAATCTACTATATTCGTATCCTTCTGCTAAAGGCACACCTGGACTTGTTTGCACAAATGTTGAGGTTTGATATACCGGTGGCATAACGGCTCCAGTACTTGGATCGTGATGTTGATTGCCGTGAATGACTTTGGTGTTGAATTTCATTTTTATGTTTTTTTACTATTATATTCCTTGTTGTTTGTCGCCTCGTAATTGGCGATATTGTTTTCTGGCTTCGGTAAAATAAATACTATCAGGATGTTCGAGAACTACTTTTTCGTATAAATTTTTTGCTTTTTCTAAATCGTTCAGCTGAGTTTTATAAATTTCAGCCGAATAAAATAACGCTTCATCAATATAAATTCCGTCTTTGTGATTGTCTAAAATGGTTTGATAATAGCCAATTGCTTTGGCAAAATTACCTAATTTTTCGTAATTTTTTCCTACTTTATACAACGTTCCGGCTTCAATAGATTGCCCTTTGTGTTTTTCTAAAATTTGTAAAAATGCTTCTAATGCATCTTTTGGTTTGTTTTGATATTCTAATAAATCGGCTTTTGAAAAATCTTGTAACGCTACTTGAAGTGAATCTTCTGCAGAATTATCGCTAATTAACAAAAACAATTCTACAGCGTCATTCGCAATTAATTGGGTTGAAGCTTGTTTCAATTCGCCTGCTTGTTTTTTTGCCCAATTGAAATCTTTTTTAAAGAAGCTGGTTTTTGCCATTCGCATACTGGCTTCGTGCGAAAATTCATCATTAGGTAAATCGTTTTGAATTTGCGCGTAATAAATAATCGCTTGATTGAACTTTTCGTTAAATACAAAAACATCCGCAAGTTCCATCTTTACTTTTGCTTTCTGCCGAATATTTATTGGCATTTCCATTGTTGCTTCTAAAAGTACTTTTGCTTTTTCAAAATCATTCAAATAAAAGGCTTTGAAATGGGCTGCTAAAATTCGTAAATCTATAGCATACGGCGAATTCCCATACTGGCTTAAAAACGTTTCAAATTTTGCTTGAATCAATGAATACGTTTCTGGTTTTGCAGTTTCAATTTCGTTTTTTAGCAGAAAATATTGTGCATTTAAAATGGTTGATTCGTCCGTTGTATTTTGTAAAATGAATTCAAAAATAGCTTGTGCGGTTTCCGTTTCCTTTTCATTTACACAAATTTGTGCCAGTTGAATGATGTCATCAAACGATTCTGGATTTCGTTTATAAATCGATTTTTCTTGAATAAAAGCCTTGTTGTATTCTTTCAGATTTATGTAAAGCCAACTTAAAAATTGATTCCAATAAATGTCTTGTGTTTTTTGGGTGCGAAGTAAAAGTTCTTTTTTAAGCGAATTGGCAAATACATTTTCAGCATCATCTTGCATAAAAAACACCAATTGATTTTGTACACTTAACGTCGAATTTATGTTGGCATATGAGTAATCTAATAATTTCACCACCATCACATCTAAATTTCCCATTTGACCTTGAAGCAATGCCATTTGGTAATCGAAATTCATACTTGAATTTGTTTTTTGTGCTATTTCGTACGTGGAATATGCCTGAAGCAATAACGATTTTTGCTCATAAGCTTGCCCGATTTGATAGGCATAATTGGGTTGTTTTGCTACAACATCAAGTGCTTTTTTATAATACAAATCGGCTTTGTTTTGGTCTTTTTCTAATTGCGCATTGTATCCTAATTCAACAAAAATAATTGGCTGATTGTTTGCTTCTTTTTTGCTTAATAGTAATTTTTCGGCTTTAGAAAACTGTTTTAAACCTTGAAAACAAGCCACTAATTTTTGAGTAAAATAGAAGTTATTAGGTTGTTTTTTTTCTATTTCTTCATACAAAGAAGCCGCTTTATCAAATTCACCTTTATCAAAGTAATTTTGTGCCAATTGTTCGTTTTGAGAAACCACAAGTAGCGAGAAAAAAGACAATATGATGGTATAAATTTTTTTCATAAAAAGAATGCACTAAAGTAACAAAAATTGGTTAGCTCAGTGCATTATTAATAAAGATTTAAGATTAGTTTATAATATTAAACCCAGTATATTTTCTTAATACTTCAGGAATTACAATGCCTTCCGGCGTTTGATAATTTTCTAAAATCCCAGCTAAAACACGAGGTAAGGCTAATGAACTTCCGTTTAAAGTGTGTGCCAATTGGTTTTTCCCATTCGCATCTTTATATCTTAATTTTAATCGGTTTGCTTGAAAGGTTTCAAAATTAGAAACAGAAGAAATTTCTAACCAACGATCTTGTGCAGTTGAAAACACTTCGAAATCATAGGTTAACGCCGATGCAAAACTCATATCGCCACCACATAATCGTAAAATTCGGTAAGGCAATTTTAATTCTTGTAATATTTCTTTTACGTGTTCTACCATTCCGTCTAATGCGGCATAAGAATTTTCAGGTTTTTCTATGCGAACAATCTCAACTTTATCAAATTGATGCAATCGATTTAATCCACGAACGTGCGCACCATAAGAACCTGCTTCTCTTCGGAAACAAGGTGTGTAACCGGTACATAAAATAGGTAAATCGTTTTCTGAAACTAAATCGTCTCTAAAAATATTTGTAACTGGTACTTCTGCCGTTGGAATTAAGTATAAATTATCCGTTGCATCGTGATACATTTGTCCGTCTTTGTCTGGCAATTGCCCAGTTCCATATGCGGATGCTTCATTTACTAAATGCGGCACTTGGTATTCTTTGTAACCAGCATCGGTATTTTTATCTAAGAAATAAGAAATCAATGCACGTTGTAATTTAGCTCCTTTACCTTTGTAAACAGGGAAACCTGCGCCAGTGATTTTCACACCTAATTCAAAATCAATGATGTCATATTTTTTAGCTAATTCCCAATGTGGTAAAGCGCCTTCGTGTAATTTAGGAATGTCTCCCTCTTCAAAAACGTTTATGTTTTCTTCTGGCGTTTTTCCAAAAGGAACAATTTCAGCTGGTAAATTTGGTAATTTATATAATTCGTCTTGCAATTGATTCGTAATTGCATTCAAACTTTCGTTTAATTGTTTCGAATTTTCTCTAATTTGAGTGGTTTTTTCTTTTAAGATTTCGGCTTTGGCTTTTTCACCATTTTTCATCATTTCGCCAATATCTTTGGATAGTTTATTAGATTCTGCTAACAAATTGTCTAATTCTACTTGCGTATTTCTTCGCTTTTCGTCTAATTCTACAACGAGTTCAACAACGGCAGTGGCATCGAAGTTTTTTTTCGCTAAACGCGTAATTACTTCTTCTTTGTTTTCTCTAATAAAATGGATTTGTAACATATTTCTTTATTTTTGGAAAGCAAATGTAAGGAATTGTTGTAAATTTTTTAGAAAAGTCCGCATACAAATGTGTAGAATGTTTAAAAATTGAAAATATTTACTTAGTTTCGTGTTTTAATTTACAATAATGAAAAAAATTATTCATTTCTTTTTCGTTTTCTCTGTTACTTTTTGTTTTTCACAAACTACAGAATTAGAATTTGAAAAAATGGTGGAATCCGAATCAAAATCGGCCGCGTCCACAATGAATGTTCAAGTAAATCCGAACACACAAAATTATGATGTAACGTATCACGAACTGCGTTTTACAGTAAACCCGAACAATACACCTGCTGCTATTAGCGGTATTGTAAAAACCACTTTTACGGCTTTAGCAAATATGAATTCTATCACTTTTGATATGGCTACTCAGTTAGTAGTGAGTTCTGTTACTATGAATAGTGAAAATTTAACTTTTTCACAAAGTAATTACGAATTAAACATAAATTTCCCGAGTACTATTTCCACAGGAACAAGTGCTTCAGTAATAATTACTTACTCAGGTATTCCGCCAACTGCTGAAGGCGCTTTTACAAGAAGCACACATAACGGAACTCCTGTAATATATACGCTTTCTGAACCTTTTGGCGCTAGAGATTGGTGGCCATGTAAACAAGATTTAAATGATAAAATCAACAGTTTTGATATCTATATTACAGCACCTTCAACTTTTAATAGCGTGTCGAACGGACTAGAACAAAGTAGAATTGTAACAGGTGCTAATGCTACCACACATTTTAAACATTTATATCCAATTCCGGCCTATTTAATTGTATTAAACGTAACCAATTATGTAGTGTATAATCAACAAGCTGGTCTTGGAACGGTAGCTTCACCTTTCTTCCCAATAATTAATTATTTGTATCCAGAATCAAATACTACTACCATTCAAAATCAGTTGGGCGTAACTCCAGGAATTATGAATTTATTTGAAAGTTTGTTAGAACCTTATCCTTTTAGAAATGAAAAATATGGTCATGCGCAGTTTGGTTGGGGTGGTGGAATGGAACATACGACAGTTTCATCAATGGGAAGCTTTGGAAGAGATTTAATTTCGCACGAGTTAGCTCACCATTGGTTTGGGAATAAAATCACATGTGGTACTTGGAAAGACATTTGGTTAAATGAAGGATTGACAGAATACATGTCTGGTTTAGTTCATGAACAAGATGGGGCAACTAATTTTGTAATTTGGAAAAACGGAAAAATTAATAATATTACTTCACAACTTGGAGGCGCTACTTATTTATCTGATGCTGGAGCATTAAATGTAAATACAATTTTCAGTTCACGATTAACCTATAATAAAGGCTCGATGATAACTCATATGTTGCGATGGAAACTAGGAGATGTGAAATTTTTTCAAGGGTTAAAAAGTTATTTAGCTGATCCTGCTTTAGCTTATGGATACGCCGTTTCTGCGAATTTGAAATCGCATTTAGAAGCTGCGGATAATGGCAACAGTTTAACAGAATTTTTCAACGATTGGTTGTACAATCAAGGATATCCTACGTATACTATCACGGCTCAAAATTGGGGCGCAGGACAAGCAAAAATTATTGTTAATCAAACGCAATCCCATATTTCTGTTGATTTTTTTGAAATGCCTTTAGAAATTAGATTAACAGGTAGTGGCTCACAAGTTTTAGATGTTGTAGTTAATAACACAACCAATGCTCAAGAATTTATTGTTTCAGTTCCGTTTGTAGTCACAGGAGTTGCTTTTGACCCAAATAAACATATTATTTCTAAAAATAATACGGCTACATTAGGTACTGAAAATTTTGATATGAATTCAGCGATTTCTGTTTATCCAGTTCCTTCAGAAAACGAATTAACTATTCAATTTCCTAATAATGTAACTTTATATAAGGTTGAAATTTATAATAATTTAGGCCAACTTTTAAAAACAGATTTCAAAAATGTTATTGATATTTCTGGACTTTCAAGTGGGGTTCATTTTTTAAAAATTGAAACTTCAGAAGGGGTATTTCACAAAAATTTCATAAAAAAATAGGGTAACCATAAAATAATATTAAAAAGTAAGGTGAAAACCTTACTTTTGCTTTTTAAATACAAATCAAAATTACAATGATTCAAGTTGCACAAATACTTTTTATATTATCGGTTTTAGTAATTCTTCACGAATTTGGACACTATATAACAGCAAAAATGTTTAAAATGCGAGTAGAAAAATTCTACTTGTTTATGGATGTTGGTTTTTCATTAATCAAAAAGAAAATTGGTGAAACCGAATGGGGAATTGGCTGGTTGCCATTAGGTGGTTATGTGAAAATTTCGGGGATGATTGACGAAAGTATGGATGAAGACCAAATGAAACAAGAACCACAACCTTGGGAATTTCGTTCCAAACCAGCTTGGCAACGATTAATTGTAATGTTAGGTGGAATTATAGTTAATATTTTATTAGCTTGGTTTATTTACACAATGATGTTTTCTACTGTAGGCCAAAAATACATTTCTACTGAAAAAATTCAAAAAAACGGATTAGCATTTGGCGAAGTTGGGCAAAGTGTAGGGTTTAAAAATGGCGATAAAATTGTTTCAATTGATGGCGCTTTGCAACCTAAGTTTAATTGGGCGGTAATTGATGTTTTACTGAGTAATGAAGTGATTATTGATAGAAACGGCACCGAAGTAAAATTAAACTTAACAGATGAACAAAAAGGTGAAATTTTAGGAAGTGAAGGAAAAAACTTCATACAACCAAGAATTTCAAGTATTTATATTGATTCGGTAACGCCAAAATCGGAAGCGGCGAAAGCGAAATTAGTAAAAGGAGATATAATTAAATCAGTAAACGGCAATCAATTTAGTTATTTTGATGTTTTTGCTGAAGACTTAAAAAAATTAAAAAACGACTCAATTAATATAGTTGTTGAAAGAAATTCTAAGTTAGTAAATCTAAGAGCCAAAGTAAACCCAGAAGGCAAATTAGGATTTATTCCTAAAACCAAAGATAAATTTGATTTTCAAATTACTAATAAACTTTCTTTTGGCGAGGCAATTTCAGCTGCAGTAAAAGAATCATATCAACTGTTAGTTTATAACGTTAAACAGTTTAAATTAATTCTAAAACCAGCAACTGGCGCATACAAACAAGTAAAAAGCCCTATCGGTATTGCACGTCAATTACCTGATTCTTGGGATTGGGAATTTATTTGGAATTTCACAGCCTTATTTTCAATTGGTTTGGCTTTTATGAACTTATTGCCTATTCCAGGTTTAGATGGCGGACACGCATTATTTACCATTGTAGAAATGGTTACAGGGAAAAAATTATCAGACAAAGCTGCGGGTTATGTGCAAACGGGAGGAATGATTTTTCTACTTTCTTTAATGGCATTAACCTTTGGAAAAGACATTTATCAGTTGATTTTAGACAAATTAGCAAATTAAAATAAAAAAGTGTTTAAATATTTTTGATAAAATAAAAATTCAATTATATTTGCACTCGCTTAAATAAACAAGCAACTTCCTTCTTAGCTCAGTTGGTTAGAGCATCTGACTGTTAATCAGAGGGTCCTTGGTTCGAGCCCAAGAGAGGGAGCAAAAGTCCAACATTTATGTTGGACTTTTTTTATACAATAAAGTATGGATAATCTTGTTTACATATTATTTTCTAAAAAGTTGGAAAAGCATTATATTGGTTTTACAGAAAATCTAGAGCAAAGATTGGCGTTTCATTCTAATAATTCTCAATATAGAAGATTTACTTCCATATTCTAATAAAAATAAGTTTCCTGGAAACAGTAATGGCATCTGACTTGTTATGTCATTTGTAAATTTATAATAAGGTTAAATTTTAATTTTAAAAAAAATCACTATATTTGATTCGTTATGGAATCAAACTTCAACATATATGACTTGTTTACAGCCTCTTTGTTCATTTTGAACATTTTTGTGGCGGTTATATTTTTGGTAAGAAACTATAAGTTAAGTCTTACGCATAAGTTGATATCAGCTGTACTTTTTTTATTCTTATTAAGAACCTTTTCCATCCATTTATTTTTATCTAAAGAAATAGTACAACTACCTCATTTTTTGCTATTGAGCGACTTGGTTCCCAGAATAAGTATCCCGATTTTATTTTTAATGATAGTGTTTGAAAAATACCAACGAAAATTTAAGTGGTATGACAGCATTCACTTTTTACCGGTGTTGTTATTTTTAGCCAACTTTTGGAATTTGTATTCAAAATCTGCAGCTGAAAAAGCAGAAATAATTACCAAAATATACGAAAAAGGATATAACTTTTTATGGACTTATGGTTCTTTCTTATCAAATAGTGATATTATTTTACTTCGTTTTGCCCCATTTGTTTTTTATACAATCGCGGCACTAGTTCTTGTTTTTGGAAGGAAAAAAACCATCAAATTAAGCAAGAGCTTAAACCATTTTTTAAAAATACTGATAGTTTATATACTTTTAAATTTAATAGCTGTAATAGCAGCCAAAGTCTTTAGTGAAGTTAACTTAAACAGTTTTTATAATACTAATATTGTTGCTTTCCTAACTTCTTTTTTTATATTACTATCTTTCTTTTTCATTCCAAATTTTATTTATCAAACTTCTTTGAATAAAGAAATTAATAATATTGAGTTGTTAAAAAAAACATCATTTAAAAGCAAAAACTACGACTATATAGAACAGGCGGAACAATACTTTATATTGCACAAATCTTTTTTAAATCCCGATTATACTATTAAACACTTAGAAAAAGAAATTAAAATTCCAGCGCGATTAATTAGTAAGTCGATAAAACTAGTTCGAAACCAAAATTTTAATCAATTTTTAAATGAATTCAGAATTAATTATTTGTTAGAACAAGTTCCGTTAGACACAGCTATTAATACAAATTTTCAAGATTTAGCTTATCAAATAGGTTTTAACAGTGTTAATAATTTTTATGCACATTTTAAAAACAAAGTAGGTTGCACGCCTAAAATTTATTTTGAAAATTTAAAAAAGAATGAAAGCATCTCTAATGAAGCGGTGTAGTTTTTTAATTATAAATTAATTACCCAAAGAATCGAAATACTCTTTAGGGGTAACACCTGATATTCTCTTAAAATTTAAGTAAAAAGAATTGGTGCTTAAATAACCCAATTTCCTTGCAATTGCAACAAAAGAATATTTTTTCCATTGTGGATTTTTTCGCATTTCATTTAATAAAAAGTATGTTTTTCGGTAATTTGAAAATTCCGAAAATTTTATTCCATACGCTTTTTCAACAATTAAACGGATTTTATATTCAGAAACATTTAGTTTCTCAGCTACGTTTTTTTGACTAAAATTAGGAAGTAAAAAAAACTGATCTGCTTCTATAGCTTCCGTAAAGCGATCAAAAAGACGGTTTTCCTCTATGCTAAATTGCAATTTTTTTGGAGAAAGTTTGGTAATTAACTCCATTTCTAACAAACCTGGCTCTTGTTGAGAAGAAGTAGGTATAATTATTATTTCTTCAACTTTGTTAGGTTTTTGGTAAAATAACCACTCTGGAGTAGCTAATATTTTAAAGAAAACAACTAGATTAACTGTGGCATATATTACTGGTAACCAACTAGTAATACTATGTGTATCATAGTAATTCAAAATTACCATAACTGGAGGCAAATAATGAAACACCATATAGAGCATCATAAAATAAATAAAATACAAAACTGTTTTTGAAGAAATCTCTTTCTTTATTTTCTTTAATAAGAAACCAAACCATATAATATAAAAAGTAGTTTGAAATATAGAAAAAACAGGTAAAAAATAATCGGGTAAAAAACCTTCTGCAAATTTTGCAATAGTGTTGGTTTCTAACATAATAATTTTTTCTGAAGCGGGTAATAAAAAATAATTGTAAAAATTTGCTATATAAAGTAATGCAGGCAAAAAATGCAGCACATCTAACCACTGAATTTTTTTACCATTCAAAATTTTATAAATAGCTAAAAACTGTAAGGGTTGCATTAAAAAAGCACATAATAATCCAGTTCTACTTAAATGAGGAAAATAGGGAAAAAAATTATTAATTGATAAGAAGTTAATAAAAAGGCCATAGGATATTACTAAAAACTGAATCGCCAAAAGTTTTTTAAAAACACTTTTGTTCCAATTATAAAACAAAAAAACAATAGCAAAAAGCGCACTACAAACCGTGGTTACTATCTGTAAAAAGTATGCAAGTTTTTCCATAAGGCTGTTTTATTTTGATGTACAAAAAAAAACATTTTTTATCCAAAAACTGTAATAATTCTGTCTAATCATTCCTAAAAAGTAAAAAAAACACGGATTTATTTTATAAAACACCGTTTTTTTTTACAATAACGTATTTTTTTAGGGTTTGTTTTATTTTTAATTTTTTTTAGCGATTAAAAGGGCTAACAATAAATTAACTAGGTCTTTTCATAGGGCTAAAATCATCGTATTTAAGCAATTAGTAAATCAATCTACAAATTTTTAAATGTAGAACTTGTACTACATAATAACTTTGTAAAATAAAATTAGAAGTATTTGTATATGACACTATTCTACAAAAAACCAAACCATCTGAAAATTATTTCAGAGGCAACTTCAAATTACCAAAATACAGTTTTACAACCCAATTGTAAAAATACTGTCATCGAAAATATAAAAGCAAGACTTTCTTACAAACATAATTTTAATTTTTTCAAATTAAAACAAAATCTAAATACAACTCACATGAGCAACTCTTTACCAAACTGTATTTCTCGTTTAGTTACTAACCGTTCTCAAAAGCCTAATTTCAAAACCAACAATGGGTTCCTCAAAAATTTGGTGGCAACTTTTGCCTTGGTTTTTTTATTGCTTGGCGCAAACACCAATGTAAATGCACAATCCAACGCCAATTGTTATGGACCCTACAATCCAACACCAGCAACTGTTTGGGGAATTGCTGAGAAATTTCAATCCAATCCTGTAATTTGGAATGGCTGTACTCCAACCGCTGCCGATTTGGATGGCGATGGGATTTCGGAAATATTAGCTACCGCTTCTGATAATTCGGGCTATTTTGTTTACAAAGGAAACGGTTCGAATAAAACCACTGCGACGAAAAAATATGTAATTGCTACCTCTAATGCTCGTTCAGTGCAACCTGCTATTGCGAACATTATTGGTG
>NZ_JBIKJI010000144.1:0-5361 GCF_044361065.1 Flavobacterium sp. | reverse complement strand
AATTTGTAGCACCGGCTTGTGTGGCATTTAAAATTAATGTTTCGTTAGGGCATAAGGAATTTCCTGATGAAAGTAATCGATTAGGCCCTAAGTCTTTTTCTGATACAAAACTTCCGGCTTTTAAGAAAATCCCAGAATCAAATCGGGCATTTCCTTCATCGGCAATTACTAATTTTATATGATATAAAGTTCCAGGTATTACTGCTGCTTGTGCCGTTAAAATTTTAGTTTGCCCATCATAAGTAGTTGGGTAATTGCCTGAATTAAATGCATCAAAATATGCTTCATTCGCAGCAGGACAAATAGTTCCGCTTCCTCGAACCGTATTCACTCGCACAGGAATAGTTGTGTTTGGAATTAACGCTAAGTTTTGATACGTAGAGGCAGTAGCTTCTTTGAGTAAAAAAGCAAAACCATCAGTATAATTGCACTGGTTTGAAGCTGGATTCAAAAGATATTGTTCGGATGCAAAAATATAATCAAAACTAACTGTATTTGCATTCGGTATAAAATCGAATTCTAATACAGTAGCATTAAACGTATTAGATAGACTTAATGCAGAATTTAAATCGGAGTCGCCATTCCAACCCATTCCAATACCTGAATCAGAAAAATTAGTGTTTGGTCCTACAACTGAACTTAATTTTCCAGTACTTAAAACAATACCTTCTTGAAAAGGAAATACAGAACCATTAGCATTGAAATACCCAAAACTCATTTCACCCGCACTAAAATTCCCACCAGTTGCAGAAAAGTTACTTACAGATACACAACCACTATTGACTAAAATGTTTTCAATTAGCTGTTGTGCTGTAAAGGTTTGATTTACAGTTATGTTTTGCGAAACGCCAACGTTAAATAAAACGCCAAAAAATATAAATATTATTCTTTTCATAGCATCAGCAAAGATACTATAAATCTCGTTTTTTAAGGATGTAAAAAGATAATAATAAGAATAAACAGGTCCAAAATAGTACTATTACAACACTAACAGGCTCTACGGCATAATTTTTCTCTATAGTTGCGCCCACTGTAGTGGTTACCGATTTTACAAAATTTAATCTCGTAAAAGGCTCAACAATTAAATTTGACATCGATTCTAAAGGAAATAATTTTTTTAGAAAATCAATTGGAGTAGTGTCTTTATCTAAATGTGTATAGCCTAAAATTTGATATTTTAAAATGGCGTGGCCAATATTTTCGCCTAAAAACCAAACAAAAATAAATCCTAATGTAAAAGCAGATCGTTTAATTAACAAGGCAAGAAATAAACAGAAAGAGAAAAACGCAACGTGTTTTAAAAAGTATGCAAACAAATATTCTAAATCCGAAAAAATAATGCCTATTTCTGTAAACGAAGAATATTTTAAACCTAAAATTAAACTAATTACAAAAACTAAAGTTGTCGAAACTAATGAGAATACTAATATGGTATATACTTTTGATAATAAGAACTCTTTTTTGGACATTCCATCAATTAAGTTTTGTTTTAATGTGCCATAACTGTATTCATTGGCAATCATTGAAACAATAATTACAGCCAAAAATATTTTTAACCAAGAGGCAATATAAGTTGTGAAGTGCCAAATATATGGAAAATTGAAAAAGCCACTTTTTGCAGCTTCAAATTTAAACACACCAAAATCAAATTCAATTAAAGCTACCGTAGCTAATAACGAAAGCGATAAAAAATAGACTATGGTTAGTATTCTACTGGCTTTGTTTTGCCATATTTTTTGTAATTCTATAGAGAGTAATCTTTTCATTTTTTTAGTTTAATTAGTTTGAAAGTTGCCTGAGGCTCTCGAAGGCAAGTGTTGAATTAATTTTGTTGCCTTCGAGAACCTCAGGCAACAAAATTAATGTTTCGTTAATTCTAAAAACTGTTCTTCTAAACTATGCTTTCTTTTCACTAAATGTGTAAGTGTGATATTTTGTTTAAATAAGTGCGAATTTAATTCAGATGCTTCCAAATTAGCATTTAAATACACCAATACTTTTGAATCCTCTTCTTCAATTTTATCAATTTGTGGAAACGATTGTAACGCCGTTTTTAATTGAGCTAAATTATCCGATTCTAATTCAAAGAATCCTTCATTTGCTGTAATTCCGTCAACCGTTCCTTGGTATAAAGTAACGCCATTTCTTATTACAATAACGTGTGAGCATACTTTTTCTACTTCGTCTAATAAGTGAGACGCTAACAGAATTGTTGTACCCTGATTGGCAATAATTCGGATTAAATCTCTAATTTGTCTAATTCCTTGCGGATCTAAGCCATTTGTAGGTTCATCTAAAATTAAAATTTCTGGATCGTTTAATAGGGCAGAGGCAATAGCCAAACGCTGCTTCATTCCTAAAGAAAACGTTTTAAATTTGCTGTCTTTTCTTTCTAAAAGACCTACTAATTCTAATTTTTCGGTGACTTTTGTAAAAGGAATATTTTTTATTTTGCAAACTAATTTCAAATTGTCTTCCGCAGACATATAAGGGTAAAAATTGGGACGTTCAATAATGGCACCCACTTTTTTTAGGGCTTCGTGTGTAGAATGTGCCCCATCAAACCATTGAAAATCGCCAGATGTTTTGTTTACTACGTTTAACACAATGCCCAATGTAGTTGACTTTCCAGATCCATTAGGACCTAAAATCCCATACACATTTCCTTTCTTAATTTCAATAGAAACATTGTTTACCGCGTGAACTTTACCGTATTTTTTATGAAGATTGTTGATTTTTAATATAGTTTCCAATAGGTTTACATATTTAATTTATAGGTAAGACGACAGAAACGTTATCGTGTTACAAGAATTCGTTAAGAAATTTCGATTTATTTTTTCGAATAAAAGCAACAATTAATGCTACAACATCTTCCTCTTCTTCAGTAAAGAAAATTTCATCTAAATCTTCCCAACCCGAGATAATTTTTTCATCAAGCTTTGTAATAACCTCTTGTCTTTTTGTGGTGTCTTCAGTATATTTTACTGTAAATAATTGAAATGCTTTTGTAAGTAATGTAGCAGTTTTAGGCGCTTCAATCTCTTTATAAGCTTGAATAATTTCAGTTGCAAAATCGCCACTTTCATTATTGAAAAAATAATATAAACCGCCTTCATTCATCGCAGCTTCAAAAATATCTATAAGTACAAATGTTTTTTCGGCGTGGTTTAAATCTGTTTTTTGTTTTTTATCCCAAATATGAGTACCAACGGCTTCAATAATAGCTATTTCGTCTTCTAATTGTAATACGGTTTCAATATTTTGCATATAAAAATGTTAAAGTTTGTTTGTTTTGTAATTTATAAAATTAGGAGTAAATAGTTGTGCTATTATTTCTTAAAAAGCTCCAATAAATATTTTGCACCCACAAAAGGAGAGATTTCGTGTTGAAGTACTTGCTTTTTAACGGTTTCTAATTGTTTTATTATTTCTGGATGTTGGTAAAAGCTGTTTTTCAGTTGTTCATTAATTGTTTCCATCATCCAATATTGGTTTTGTGCTTCTCGGTTGGCATTAAAATAACCAGAATCAGTGGTTTGAGAAATATAAGCTAAAATAATCGCATATACTTCTGAAATTCCATCTGAAGTTATTGAGCTGCAGGTCGTTACTTTTGGCTGCCATCCTGAATCTTTCATAGGAAATAAATGTAACGCTCTGTTAAATTCTATTTGCGCCATTTTTGCTTTTTGTATGTTGTCGCCGTCGGCTTTGTTTATTACAACTGCATCCGCCATTTCCATAATACCTCGCTTAATCCCTTGTAACTCATCGCCAGCACCCGAAATTTTTAAAAGTAAAAAGAAATCTACCATACTGTGCACAGCAGTTTCACTTTGACCCACTCCTACAGTTTCTATAATAATCGTATCAAAGCCACAGGCCTCACATAAAATTATGGCTTCGCGTGTTTTTCGGGCTACTCCACCTAAACTTTCACCTGAAGCGCTTGGTCGAATAAAGGCATCTTCATCTTTTACCAATTCTTCCATTCGGGTTTTGTCTCCCAAAATACTTCCGTGACTTAATGTGCTGCTTGGATCAATAGCCAAAACTGCAACTTTTTTTCCAATGTTGGTTAGGTGTTTTCCAAACGCTTCTATAAATGTACTTTTTCCTACGCCAGGCACACCTGTAATACCAATTCGAACCGATTTATTTGCAAAAGGCAAACAACCATTTATAACTTCGTTCGCTTTCTCAAAATGTATAGGATTGGTGCTTTCAATTAAAGTAATAGCTCTACTCAAAGCCACTTTATCGCCTAAAATAATTTTTTCAATCAACTCAGCCGCACTAACTTCTTGCTTTCTAAAGGCTTGAATGTGCTTTGCTACCTGAGAACTTACTATTTCAGGTTTAATTATTCCGTCTTTTTCGGAAAGTGCAGATATTTTATTATTTTTACTCAATTAAAATTACTTTGTGTAAAAGTAATAATTTTTTTTAAAAGAAGCCATTCCTGCTATCCGCTAAATCTTTTTATTTAAGTTACCTTCGAGTGCCTCAGGAATCTTAAATAAAAAGGATACCGCTCCTATCAGGGCTAAGGCTTTCGTTTTCAAAAGAAGTATAATTAATTTCAAAAACAAAAAACTATTTACTATTCGATTCATTCGAAATTGAATGGTAAAAAAATATAAAACTATGAATTTCAATACCGAAGCTTTTCAAAAATTAACCGCTATTGTAGGCGAAAATTATATTTTTACAGATGCTGAAACACTATCGCATTTTGGTCACGACGAAACGGAAGATTTATCATTTCCACCACAAGTAGTTCTTAAACCTGCCAATACACAAGAAATTTCCGAAATTCTAAAAGTAGCCAATCAATATAAAATTCCAACTACACCAATAGGCGCAAGAACGGGTTTGAGCGGTGGTGCGTTATCAATTTTTGGTGGAATAGGCTTATCCATAGAACGTTTAAATAAAATTATAGAAATAGACGAAAATAATTTGCAAATCACTACCGAACCAGCAGTAATTACTCAAGTTTTACGTGAAGCAGTAGCTGAAAAAGGATTGTTTTACCCTGTGGATCCAAGTAGTATGGGTAGTTGTTGGATAGGAGGTAATGTTGCCGAAAATGCAGGTGGGGCACGTGCTGTAAAATACGGTGTGACTAAAGATTATGTGTTGAATTTAGAAGTGGTTTTGCCTACGGGTGCTATTATTTGGACAGGTGCCAATACATTAAAAAATTCAACAGGTTATAATCTTACCCAATTAATGGTGGGAAGCGAAGGTACTTTAGGAATTGTAACCAAAATTGTTTTAAAACTAATTCCTAAAAATACACATAATGTATTGCTTTTGGTTCCATTTTATAAGGCTGAACAAGCTTGTGAAGCGGTT
>NZ_JBIKJI010000021.1:0-20073 GCF_044361065.1 Flavobacterium sp. | reverse complement strand
TATTTGAAATAAATTTTAAAATAAATTAAGTTAAAAGCAATACAGCTTTCAATCTTACTTATATAACCCTTGTTCATAAATAATTGTTTTTTGTGAAGTATAAATGTAAATTTGTTTGTTAATTTGTTGAAATAAAAAACTCCGTTAAAAGCCAAATTTGTTTTTACAAAATATGAAATCACAAAATACAGTATTACTTTCTTTAGGAACAAATATGGGCGACAAATTGGAAAATTTGCAAACGTGTATTTCGGTTTTACATAAAACAGTGGCTACCGTAATTAAGGTATCAAATGTATATGAAACTCCTGCTTGGGGCTTTGAAGGAGCTGCATTTTATAATTGTGCAATTGCAATACATACGCATAAATCGGCACAAAAATTACTAAGTGAAATTGTAAAAGTAGAAAAAAAATTAGGCCGAATTAAAACAAATTCAACCCAATACGAATCAAGATGTATTGATATTGATATTATTGCTTTTAATGATGAAATTATTGAAAGTGATACTTTGAATATTCCTCATCTGCACGTACAAAACAGAAAATTTGTTTTGTTTCCGTTACTGGATATCGCACCAAAATGGAAACATCCAAAACGAAACCAAACTATTTCTGAAATGCTTATTTCTTGTGAAGACACTTCGGAAATTACTTCAGTTGGAACGTTAAAAAACCCAATAAACAATCTTACATTAAATCAATTAAATTATATTGCTATTGAAGGAAATATTGGGGCAGGAAAAACTACATTAGCCACAAAAATAGCGGAAGATTGTAATGCAAAACTAATTTTAGAACGATTTGCTGACAATCCGTTTTTACCAAAATTTTACAAAGATCAAAACCGATATGCCTTTCCTTTAGAAATGTCGTTTTTAGCAGATAGATACCAACAATTATCCGATGATTTGGCACAATTTGATTTGTTTAAAGATTTTATAGTTGCCGATTATCATATTTTTAAATCGCAGATATTTGCAAAAGTTACTTTGCAGGAAGATGAATTTCGTTTATATAAAACGATGTTTGATATTATGTATAAAGAGATGCCAAAACCAGATTTATATATTTATTTATACCAAAACACCGACAGATTATTAGCCAATATAAAAAAACGTGGTAGAAGCTATGAACAAGATATTTCTTCTAATTACTTAGAAAAAATAAACCAAGGATATTTAGAATATATAAAATCGCAAACCGATATTAATGCTTTAATTATAGATATTTCTGAATTGGATTTTGTAAAAAATCAAGAAGATTATATTTATATTTTAAATGAAATTCAGAATAAAATATACTAAAATTTATCTTTTTAGTGAAAAATGACCTTTTACTTCTGAAGTATTATTCCCCAAATTAGCTACAAACCAATAATCTGAAGAAGGAACGCTTTCTCCATTTAATCTTCCATCCCAATGCGGATTTTTAGTAGTTAAAACTGTAATTAGTTGTCCATACCTATCGAAAATTGCAATTCTTGCATCTGGAAATAAGTGCATCCCATTTATTTTCCAATAATCGTTAAATCCATCCGCATTCGGTGTAAAAAACTTCGGATAATCAATCACTACAAAATCTTCAAAATCGTAACCACAATTTGTTCCTATTTCTTTTACATAACAAGTATAAACTCCGCCTACTATAAAATTAAAAATAGGTGAACTTTGAAAGTGGATATTATCTAAAGAATATTCATAAATTCCTGTTCCACTTATACTTATTTCGGCTGTTAATCCTTCCACTTTTATAAAAGTAATTTCTGGTGCCGTATTTTCAATGACGGTAAAATTCTTCGTTAAATTGCAATTTAGTGGCGTCGTTATTACTACTGAATACGTACCCGCTGAACCAACTGCACAATTTTGAGTAGTTGCGCCTGTAGACCATAAATAAGTACTCCCCGAAATTCCAGATTGAAGCGTAACAGAGGTATTCTCGCAAAATACAATCGTTTCATCAACTACAGTTGGAGCAGGAACTACCTGAACTAGAATTGCCACTCTGTTTGATACACAACCATTATTTATAGCTTCAATATAATAACTAGTTGAAGCACTTAAGATAGGTGTAGTAAAAGAAGTTCCTGTAAAAATTGAGGTCGAACTTGTATTGGAATCGTACCAATTAATAACCCCTAATGAAGTATTCGCTTGCAGGATGGTATTTGTATTTTGACAAACAGGATTTGGAGTTGTAAAACCAATTACTGGCACGGGCTTAATTGTAGCGGTAACTTGAACTCTATTTCCTAAAGTACAACCTATAGGGAAAGCATCTACATAATAATCAGTAGTTACATTTAAAACAGGAGTATTGAATGAACTTCCTGTAAAAATCGGGGTACCTCCAGTTGGTGCTGTGTACCAATTAATATTTCCAACATTTGAAATAGCTTGTAAGGTTACTGAACCACTTCCACATCTTGAAGCACTTGTTACATTTGTAATAACTGGAATAGTGATGATTGAAGTTGTAGAAATTTGTAAAACAGGATCTCCAGGCATACCACCATATTCTACAATATATCCTTTAGGTTGATAATTACCGCTTGAGTCACCAACATTAGTTAAATCATTCCACGAACCAGGTTGCCCTACGCCCGGTGCTGTTACGTGAGCGTAATCTTCTTCACCTTGGTTGTTGGGTTCGTTTGCATTCCAAAAGGCAAAAGTTGGCGAACTACCATTTACAACGCCATTCCAAAATGTAGTGCCAAGCTCTGGACCTGTAACCCATTTCCAAACACCTTCATTTGCTTCATCTGAACCGCCAATCCATCCTGCTCCAGATGCTTGGACACCAGATATTTGGACTTCTTCAACTGTTGTAATTGTAGCTAAATAACCTTGCAAACCATAATAAGTTGATGCAGCTGCCGCATTTTTGGCATTTGTCCAACTAATACCCGTATTTGGAATATATTGATAGTAATGATTTGTTGACTCTAAATAATTAGCTTGTCCGACTGTAATTGAAAAAATACGTTGTCCGCTTGGATTAACCGCTGAATTTGTAAAAACCACCGATTCAATAGCGGCTTTAAATTGCAAATAAGTAGGATCACCACTTACGCCACTTAAAGTTAGTTTCCCTTCTGTAGCATTCCAAGAAGAAATTATCGTGGGATGAATTCCGGTTAGAGTTAAAACGTCTTGTCCTAAAACATAACCAGAAGAAATTTGAATGTACATAGCCGCAATTCCAACATCATCAGGATCTGTAATTGAAATATTTGTAACAATTGGCAAAGAAGTTTGAGGACAATATATTTGATTTCCAGTTGCTTGTAACACAGGTGCTGCATTTTGTGCAACTGCAGTAGGAAATAAAAAAATCGTAATAAATGATATAATAATTTTATTCATCTTTCAAAGGTACAATAAGAAGGTAAAAATTATTTATTTTTTAACATCTTTTGATATAAATCCCAAATTACAATTCCAGCACTAACTGAAATATTCAAAGAGTGCTTACTTCCCAATTGTGGAATTTCTATAACACCATCAGAAGTATTAATAGCTTCTTGAGAAACACCTTTGACTTCATTACCAAAAATTAATGCATATTTTGTTTCAGATTTTGGTTGAAAATCATCTAACATAATTGCATTTTCGGTTTGTTCTATAGCATAAATTTTAACATTTTCCGATTTTAATTTAGCTACAACTTCTAATACATCTTTCGAGTATTCCCAAGTTACTGTATCTGTTGCGCCCAAAGCCGTTTTATGAATCTCCTTATTTGGCGGAACAGCTGTAATACCACATAAATAGATTTTTTCAATCAAAAAAGCATCTGAAGTTCTAAACACAGAACCAATATTATGCAGACTTCTTATATCGTCTAATACAATAATTAATGGTGTTTTTTTTGCTTCCGCAAATGCTTCTTTACTGATTCGATTTAATTCGGCGTTGGCTAATTTTCTCATCTTACAAAAGTAATAATAATGTTCAGTTTTTCAATATGTCAATTTGCCAATTTTGAAAAAGCTATACAGATTTAAAAGGTGAAACGGATTTTTGACATACTTGTTTTTCAACGCAGATTGGAGAAATTTCTAAAATTTATCTAATTTTTTAAATCTGTGTTCCAAACTTTTCAAATTGGTACACAGATTTGACGGATGAAACAGATTTTTGATATGATTATTTTAAACACAGATTGAAGAAATTTCTAAAATTTATATAATTTTTTAAATCTGTGTTCCAAACTTTTCAACTTAAAATTGAATTTTGAGATTCTAATTGCTATTGAAATTTGAATTTACTAACTTCGCCTTCACTAAATTTTTACGTTGTGGCTAAGAAATCAGCATCCGAAATAAAAGATTCTACTCCAAAAGTATCTCCTTTAATGCAGCAATACAATACCATTAAGGCAAAATACCCTGATGCGTGTTTGTTATTTCGTGTGGGTGATTTCTATGAAACGTTTGGAGAAGATGCCATTCGAGCTTCAAGAATTTTAGGCATTACCTTAACCAAACGTGGAAATGGAAGTGAAAGTGAAACCGCTTTAGCAGGATTTCCGCATCATTCTATTAATACGTATTTACCAAAATTAGTCAAAGCGGGACTACGAGTTGCCATTTGTGATCAATTGGAAGATCCAAAAATGACAAAAACCATTGTTAAACGTGGCGTTACCGAATTAGTGACTCCTGGAGTTTCATTTAACGATGACATTTTACAATCGAAATCTAACAATTTTTTAGCGGCTGTATTTTTAGGTAAAAAAACTAATGGGATTACCTTTTTGGACATTTCAACTGGCGAATTTTTAACGGCTGAAGGAAACGAAGAATACATTGACAAATTATTACAAAATTTCAGACCAAGTGAAGTCTTAGTTTCAAAACAACAAAAAGCAGATTTCAAACAGCATTTTGGAGAAGATTTTCACGTATTTTACTTAGAAGATTGGATTTATAAAGAAGATTTTGCTTTTGAAAGCTTAACCAAACATTTTCAAACGAATTCATTAAAAGGTTTTGGTATAGATGATTTCAATGAAGCCGTGATTTCATCAGGTGCCATATTATATTATCTATCAGAAACGCAACACAATAAAATTCAACATATTACAAACATTCAGCGAATTGCAGAAGACGCTTATGTTTGGATGGATAAATTCACAATTCGTAATTTAGAATTATATCATAGTTACAATCCTAATGCGGTAACTTTAATTGATGTGATTGACAAAACACTTTCGCCAATGGGTTCAAGATTATTGAAACGTTGGTTGGCATTGCCGTTGAAAGACATCAATAAAATTAAAGGCCGACACGAAGTAGTAGCGTATTTAAAAGAAAATTCAGAAGAATTACATCAAATTCAATATCAAATTAAACAAATTTCCGATTTAGAGCGTTTAATTTCTAAAGTAGCCACCGGAAAAGTTTCTCCAAGAGAAGTCATTCACTTAAAAGATTCGTTAGAGGCTATTATTCCGATTAAAACGTTGGCGTTGCAATCTAAAAACGAAGCTCTAAAAACCATTGGCGATAGTTTGCATTCTTGCGAATTGTTACGAGAAAAAATAGGAACAACTTTAAATCCTGATGCGCCAGTAGCCATTAACAAAGGAAATGCCATTGCAGTTGGAGTAAACACAGAATTAGATGAATTACGAACCATTTCTTCTACTGGAAAAGGCTTTTTAGAAGCGTTGGAAAAACGCGAAAGTGAGCGTACAGGAATTCCTTCCTTAAAAATATCGTTTAATAATGTTTTCGGATACTATATTGAAGTACGAAATACGCATAAAGACAAAGTGCCTTCGGAATGGATTAGAAAGCAAACATTAGTAAATGCAGAACGATATATTACAGAAGAATTAAAAGAATACGAATCGAAAATTTTAGGTGCAGAAGATAAAATTTCGCAACTTGAAAGTATGTTGTACGAACAATTGGTCAATTGGATGGCAACATATATCAAACCCGTTCAGTTAAATGCAGCATTAATCGCTCAAATAGATTGTTTACAAAGTTTTGCACAAATGGCAGTTGAAAATAAATATGTGCAACCTGAAATAGATGAATCATTTGATTTAGAAATTAAAGATGGAAGACATCCTGTTATTGAAAAACAACTTCCGGTAGGAACGCCTTACATATCAAATGATGTTTTTTTAGATAGAGAAACGCAGCAATTAATTATGATTACGGGACCTAATATGTCCGGAAAATCAGCAATTTTACGACAAACGGCTTTAATTGTTTTACTTGCACAAATGGGAAGTTTTGTTCCTGCAGCACAAGTAAGAATGGGAGTTGTAGATAAAATTTTTACGCGTGTAGGCGCAAGTGATAACATTTCGATGGGAGAATCTACTTTTATGGTAGAAATGAATGAAACCGCTTCTATTCTGAACAATATTTCCGATCGAAGTTTGGTGTTGTTAGACGAAATTGGAAGAGGAACCTCAACATATGACGGTATTTCAATCGCTTGGGCTATTGCCGAATATTTACACGAACACCCAAGTAAAGCTAAAACACTTTTTGCAACCCATTATCACGAGTTAAATGAAATGGAAGCGATTTTTACGCGTGTCCAAAATTTTAATGTTTCTGTAAAAGAATTAAAAGACACCGTTTTATTTATTAGAAAATTAGTAAAAGGAGGAAGCGAGCACAGTTTTGGTATTCACGTAGCAAAAATGGCTGGAATGCCACAAACTGTGATTCAAAAAGCACAAAAAATATTAAAAAAATTAGAGAAAGACCATTCGGGAGAAGCCCTAAACGGAATTAGATCCGAAAAAGAGGAATTGCAATTGAGTTTTTTCAATTTAGATGATCCATTATTAGAAGATCTTAAAGAAGAAATTATGAATATTGATATCAATACGTTAACACCAGTTGAAGCATTAATGAAATTGAATGAGATTAAAAGAATGTTAACTAAAAAATAAAATAATATAACTTTTTCACTTTCAAATCATTAAAAAAAAGATTGTACATTTTTATTAAAAGTACTTGTGAGAATAAAAATATGTACTATATTTGCACTCGCAATACGAAAGAATTGCAACGTTCATTAAAAATCGCGAAAATAGCTCAGCTGGTAGAGCGCGACCTTGCCAAGGTCGAGGTCGCGGGTTCGAGCCCCGTTTTTCGCTCAAAAATAAAATACCAATTATTGTGTTTACACAATATAATGCTTGAGAATAACTTTAATTAATTTTTTCTAAAAATTAGCTAAAAAAATTCAAAAAGCAGATATGCTTGAGTGGTGGAATTGGTAGACACGCTGGACTTAAAATCCAGTGGGTAGTAATGCCCGTGCGGGTTCAAGTCCCGCCTTGAGTACTAAAAGCTTCAAACTATGTTTGGAGCTTTTTTTGTTTAAAATAATATTAAACTATTATTATATCTTATATAAAATGGCAACTTTTGTAATCAGCAAAAAACCCAGCGGACATTACAAATACGAATTAACATCTCGTAGAGGAAAAACCATTTTTATTAGCAATGCTTTTGAATTACGATTTGAATGTGAAGAAGAAATTGAAATACTAAAAAAATCAATAGAACAGTTATTTTTTATGCGATTTCGTTCGCCTGCAGGCAAATTTTACTTTAAAATTATTTTAAACGATAAAGAAGTAGCTGTTAGCAGAAAGTATTCTACCCAATTAATGTTAGAAAAAGGCATCAATGAAATTTTAAAATACGGTGCAAAAGCCGAATATTTAGATTTTTCAAAATCACTTGATGTTTTTCCGCCAGCGGAAGATGTTTTTGGGTAACTAATAGTTATTTCGCAGAGACTCTCAAAGAAACACCGAGATTCACAAAGCATTTCATCCATTCAACTTTTTACAACTTTTGTCACCCTGAAAGGGTCTCACGTAATATAATTCAAGTATCAGTAGTAAAAGAGAAGCTTTCAGATTGACAAGTATCCGTTTATAATTTTTATTTATCAAACAAGCACTCGCTACATTTCGTTCACTTTTGAGCAAAAAAAAATCCCGACTAAGTCGGGATTGATTTCTTTTCGAAAAGAAGATCAAATATTATTATTTAACTTCTTCAGTTTTTGTAGCAGCGCTATCTGTTTTCACAGCAGCAGTATCAGCTACAACAGCAGTAGTATCAGCTACAACAGCAGTAGTATCTACAGCAGTAGAGTCAGCAGCTGGAGTTTCTTCAGCTTTTTTGTTACAAGAAACTAATACAGCAGCAACGAATGCTAAACTTAAAACAACTTTTTTCATCTTAATTTTGTTATAAAGGTTAATTATTTATGAAGCAAAGATATAAAAAAAATTAAATGTCAAATACTTTTTTTAATTTTTTTTAAAATATTTTTCAATTCTTGCACAATTCATCCTATGTTACTTAGAAAATAACGCCTATTTCCCTTTGTTTTTAGGTGTATTCGGCTGATTATAAATGATTTTCATTTCATCAATTAAATTTTTCGCACCAGCATATTTATCTATAATAAATAGAATATATCGTGTATCTACCATAATATTTCTACAAATTTCTGGAGAATAATATACATCACTCATTGTTCCTTCCCAAACTCTGTCAAAATTTAGTCCAATTAGGTTTCCATTGGCATCTAAAGCTGGACTTCCAGAATTTCCTCCTGTGGTATGATTTGTAGCAATAAAAGCCACTGGCATTTTACCATTATCAGCATATTTACCATAATCTTTAGTATTATACAAATCGATTAATTTTTGCGGCACGTCAAATTCATAATCTCCAGGAACATATTTTTCCATCACACCATCTAAATACGTAACCGGTGAATACACAACTGCATCGCTTGGTTTGTAACCTTTTACTTTTCCGTAGGTTACACGCAAAGTAGAATTTGCATCCGGGAAAATTCTCGCCGATTTTGGACTTAACTCTAAAATGGCTTTCATATAAGTGCGTTGCGTAGCCATATTTTTCAAGTTAATCTCATCATATTTTGATGCCACATTTTTGTTATATGCTTCTGCAAGCGTTTTCACAAAAGCAAATCCTTTATCTTGATTTAATCGTTCTAAAACCGATTTGGCATCTCCAGATAATACTTCTTTTAAACCAGCATAAGAAGTTAACTTAGATGAATTAAAAATTTCAGATGCTAATTGAGTCGCATCAATTCCTTTTACACTTTCAGGTAAAAATTGTTGCGGCGATTTTTTACTATAAATAGCAATTAATTTTTCGAATACTTTTTCGTCAACTTGAGCATTAAAATCTTTATATAAAGGTTCAAATGCTTCAATTAAATTCTTTTTTCTATCATTAAATGCTTGTTCACCTTTTGAATAATACACTTGCTCTAATTGAAACAAACGGTATCCAAAAGATAAAATTTCGGTATTTCTTAAAACTACTTCGGTATAATAATCTCTTGCAATAGCATACTCTTTAATAGCAGCATAATTTGTTGCGAAATCAGATAATAAATTTCCATATTCTGCTTGTTTTCCAGCTTTGATAATTTTATCAGTTAAATCTTTTTCAAAAACTTGTTTTGCACCAACTGCATTGGCTTTAATTAATCCTTTGCGCTCACCTATCCACTTTTTCCAGTAATTGGCTACTCCGGCATATTTAGAAGCATATTGAATTTTAATCGCTTGGTCTTTTCTCATAAAACCATCTTGAACTTTTAAAGCTGCATCACGCACTTCAATTCGAGCTGGGTTTAAATCGTTTACCATTTGTTCCACAGCATAAGAAGGTAAATATTCTGTAGTTCTTCCAGGATAACCCATTACCATTGTAAAATCGTTTTCTTGGATTCCTTTTGCAGAAACTGGGAAAAAATGTTTAGGCGTGTATGGCACATTATCTTTTGAATACGCTGCTGGACGATTGTTTTTATCCGCATAAACTCTGAATAAAGAAAAATCTCCCGTATGACGTGGCCAAACCCAATTGTCCGTATCCGAACCGAATTTCCCAATAGAACTAGGCGGTGCACCTACTAATCTAATGTCTTTGAAGTTTTCTGTAACGAATAATAAATATTGGTTTCCATCATAAAAAGATCGTACTAAAACATCTTGCCAAGCTTCTCTTACATACGATTTGTTCAATGCTGCAATATTTTCTTGAATTTTCTTTTGCTTTTCTGCTTCAAAAGTTAAAGCCGCTACTCCTTCAAATACTTTTGTGGTTACATCATCAATTTTCACAATAAATGTAACTACCACTCCTGGATTTGGAAGTTCTTCTTCCATTTTATACGCCCAAAAACCATTAGCTAAATAATCGTGTTCTACAGTTGAATGATTTTGTATGTTGTCATACCCACAATGATGATTGGTTAACAATAAGCCTTTTGAAGAAATCATTTCTGCTGTACAACCGCCATCAAATTGAGGAACGGCATCTTTTAAAGATGATTTATTTATAGAATAAATTTGTTCCGCCGTAAGTTTAGAACCTAAGGCTTTCATTTCGTTCTCATTCATACCTTGCAACAAAGATGGAATCCACATACCACCTTGTTGGGCTTGAGTTTGAACGATAAATAATACTAAAAATAATTTTAAAAATTTCATAGGATAATAGTTTAATGCTTGCAAGTTAATATAATTAGTAAAATTGTGTCAATTTTTAATATTTTATTAAGAGATGTTATTCAATATATGTTCCGTGGCACCTTTATTCATTTGAACAAATGTACTACAAATGTGTCCTTTTTCTAATCGTTCTTCCTCGTTTTGTAGTAACAAGTTGAACGCATCATTTAATTCTGATTGATTTTTTACAGCAACACAACCTCCTAAACCAACTAAAGCAGTAGCTTCTGCAAAATGCGAATAATTTGGGCCCATAACAATAGGAATTCCAAAAGTAGCTGGTTCTAAAACATTATGTACACCCGGATTTCCAAAACCACCTCCAACGTAGGCAATATCTGCGTAAGAATAAATCTTAGTTAAAATTCCGATGGTGTCAATTATAAAAACTTGAAAATCTTCTATTTTGTCTTGCTGAACTTGTTTCAGCATCTCCTCTTTTTCAGAAAACATAATCGTTTTTTTAGAAATTTGGGTTTTAAGATTTAAAATTTGATTATGATTTATATTATGTGGTGCAATAATAAATTTTACATTTTGAGGTGCCGATTCAATATATTGAATTAATAATCCTTCATCTTTTGGCCAACTACTACCAATAACAATTGTTGGCTGATTATTTTTAAACGCTGCAATAAAATCTAACGTATTATCTTTTTCTAAAATTGCCACTACCCTATCAAAACGAGTATCGCCAGAAATACTTACATTAGAAAAACCAATAGATTGTAATAATAATTTAGAGGATTCATTTTGTACAAAAAAATAGGTAAATGTTTTCAGTGCCTTTCTATAAAATCCACCATACCACTTAAAAAAAGCCTGATTTTCTCTGAAAATTCCTGATATTAAATAGGTTTTAATATTTTGATTTTTTAGTTCCTTAAGGTAATTCGGCCAAAATTCGTACTTGATAAAAAATACCATTTCTGGATGCACTACTTTTAAAAATTGTTTGGCATTAGAAATCGTATCCAAAGGCAAATATAATGTAACATCTGCAACAGTATTGTTTTTTCGAACTTCATAGCCAGATGGCGAAAAAAAAGTAAGTACAATTTTATGCTGTGGAAATTGTTCTTTTACTTTTTCAATAACGGGCAAACCTTGTTCATATTCTCCTAAAGACGCAGCGTGAAACCAAATCGTTTTATCAAATTCTTGAATATTATTTTTCAAAGTATCAAAAACTGATTTTCTTCCTTCTACAAATAATTTCATTTTTGGACTAAAAAGAGCCAAAATCTTTAAAAGCTGCGAAGCAAAAAGAAGTATAAAGTTATAAATAAATGACATAGTACTAATTTATGTCGCTAAATTACGTTTCTTTTATGTAACACAAAAAATGTAAGCAGAATTTCTTACTTTTGCTTGACTTAATTAGATTAGGAAGATGAAAAAATTACAAATGGTTGACTTAAAAAGTCAATACGAAAAAATAAAAGACGAAGTTAATGCGTCTATTCAAGATGTTTTAGACAACAATACCTATATAAATGGCCCATTGGTGCACCAATTCCAGGCTGATTTAGAAAAATATTTAGGCGCAAAACACGTAATTCCTTGTGCCAACGGAACAGATGCCTTGCAAATTGCGATGATGGGATTGGGTTTACAACCTGGTGATGAAGTCATAACTGCTGATTTTACATTCGCAGCAACCGTTGAAGTGATTGCTTTATTGCAATTGACTCCAGTTTTGGTGGATGTAGATATGAATAATATGAATATTTCTTTAGAAGGTATTCGTAAAGCGATTACTCCAAAAACGAAAGCCATTGTTCCTGTACATTTATTTGGTCGTGCTGCAAATATGGATGCGATTATGGAAATTGCCAACGCTCATAATTTATATGTAATTGAAGATAATGCACAAGCCATTGGAGCGGATTATACCTCAAAAGATGGTTCTAAAAAGAAAGTGGGAACCATTGGGCACGTAGCTGCTACTTCATTTTTTCCATCTAAAAACTTAGGTTGTTATGGTGATGGTGGTGCGATTTATACCAACGATGACAATTTAGCACATATTATTAGAGGAATTGTAAATCACGGAATGTATGAAAGATATCATCACGATGTTGTGGGTGTAAATTCTCGTTTAGATAGTATTCAAGCAGGCGTTTTAAAAGCAAAATTACCACATTTAGATACGTATAACAAAGCGCGTCAAGATGCCGCGAGAAAATATTCACTTGCATTAGGTGTAAATAAAAATATCGTAGCACCAACTATTTGCGAAAGTTGCGATTGTCACGTATTTCATCAATATGTAATTCGTATTACCAATGGAAAACGCGATGGATTATTAGCACATTTACAAGAAAAAGGTGTTCCTTGTGCTATTTATTATCCAATTCCATTACATAGTCAGAAAGCATATGCTGATACTCGTTACAAAGAAGAAGATTTTCCAGTAACCAATCAGTTATGTAAAGAAGTTATTGCCTTGCCTATGCACACCGAATTAGACGATGAACAAATTAAATTTATTACCGACACGGTTTTAGAATATATGAAATAAGAAAATAGAAAATAGAAAATAGAGAAAACACCTTTCAGTAACATCTATATTCTATAATCTATATTCTATAATCTTAAATAAATGAAAATAGTAGTAACAGGTGGTTTAGGTTTTATTGGATCACATACCGTTGTAGAATTACAAAATGAAGGTTTTGATGTAATTATAATTGATAATTTATCAAATTCTTCTATTGAAGTTTTAGATGGAATTGAACGCATTACGGGGAAAAAACCAATTTTTGAATCTATCGATTTAAGAGAAAAATCGGCCGTTCAAAATTTCTTTAAAATACATACTGATATTTCTGGAGTAATTCATTTTGCGGCAAGCAAGGCCGTGGGTGAAAGTGTCGAAAATCCGTTATTATATTACGAAAATAATATAAGTGCTTTAATTTACGTGTTGCAAGAACTTACCAAATTAAAGTCGGCAAATTTTATTTTTAGTTCTTCTTGTACAGTTTACGGTCAAGCCGAAAATATGCCGATTACAGAAGACGCACCAATTCAAACTGCTATGTCGCCTTACGGAAATACAAAGCAAATTGGTGAAGAAATTATTACTGATACTTCAAAAGTAAGTGCCTTGAATGCAATTTTACTACGTTATTTTAATCCGATTGGTGCTCACCAATCGGCCGAAATTGGCGAATTACCTTTAGGTGTACCTCAAAATTTAGTGCCATTTATTACACAAACCGCTATGGGATTACGAAAAGAACTTTCCGTTTACGGAAATGATTATCCCACAACTGACGGAACAGCAGTTAGAGATTATATTTATGTAGTAGATTTAGCAAAAGCACACGTTATCGCTATGCAGCGTTTATTGAATAAAAAAAATATAGATTCAGTAGAAACTTTTAATTTAGGAACTGGAAAAGGAAGTTCGGTTTTAGAAGTCATTCAATCTTTTGAAAAAGTTACTGGACAAAAACTAAATTATAAAATTGTAGGAAGACGAGAAGGCGATATTACAGAAGCTTATGCTAATACAGACAAGGCAAACGCCGTTTTAGGTTGGAAAGCGCAATCGTCTTTAGATGAAGCTTTAGCGAGTGCGTGGAAATGGGAACAGAAAATTAGAAGTTAGATAGCCAATTTCATAAAATGACGAACCAAAAACCCGATTTAAAATTAATATTTTCCTTAGTAATTATAAGAAGAAATGAAAACTTTTAAACCATTAAGAAATTAAGTTTCATTTATGCTTAATTCCCTTAATTTCTTAATGTTTTATTATCTTAATTAACAATTAAGCCGAAATCGTTTCTACTTCTCTATCAATTTTATTTACCAATCCAACCAATACTTTTCCCGGTCCAACTTCCGTAAAACTTGAAGCTCCATCTGCAATCATTTGATTTACAGATTGCGTCCATTTTACTGGAGCAGTTAATTGAATAATTAAATTTTTCTTAATTTCATTTGCATCAGAAACAGCACTTGCTGTTACATTTTGATACACCGGACAAATAGGCGTTGAAAAATGTGTCGCTTCAATCGCTGCCGCTAATTCTTCTCTTGCTGGCTCCATCATTGGTGAATGAAAAGCACCTCCAACAGGTAAAATTAAAGCTCGTTTGGCTCCAGCTTCTTTCATTTTTTCGCAAGCTACTTCTACTGCTTTGTATTCGCCTGAAATTACCAATTGCCCTGGACAATTATAATTTGCAGCAACTACAACGCCATCAATAGAAGCGCAAATATCTTCAACAATTTTATCATCTAAATTTAATACAGCTGCCATAGTCGACGGTGTAATTTCACAAGCTTTTTGCATCGCCAAAGCTCTTTTGGAAACTAACAAAAGTGCGTCTTCAAAAGATAAAGCACCATTGGCAACTAACGCAGAAAATTCACCTAATGAATGACCAGCAACCATTTCTGGTTTAAAATTATCTAAGGTTTTTGCTAAAATTACAGAATGTAAAAAAACCGCTGGTTGTGTTACTTTTGTTTCTTTTAACTCTTCTGCGGTTCCTTCAAACATAATATCTGTAATTCGGAAACCTAAAATATCGTTCGCTTTTTCAAATAATTCTTTTGCTAAAGCTGATGTTTCATATAAATCTTTACCCATACCGGTAAATTGCGCGCCTTGACCTGGAAAAATGTATGCTTTCATATTTATTTGTTTCAAGTTTAATGTGCTACGTAAAACACATAGACACATAGTTTATAGTTTAATTTTAAATAGTATACAAGAACACATAGCTAAGATTTATTTATTGATTTAGAAACTAATCGATTTAAAATCTATGTGCCTATGTGTTTAAAAAAAACAAAAATACTTATTTTGTAACAATCTTATCAAATTAATGACTAATATTTACAACATCTAAATTAAATTAAAATGAAAAAAATTCTTCCAATAGGACTAGTGTTATTAGTAACACTTTTCTTTTTTTATGTAACACTTCCTGTAATAAGTTATGGTTTTTCAGGAATAACTGTTTTATTTATAATAATCGCAGCATTGTTATTTTTTACTTTTTCTAAATTCACAATTAGTTCAGATGGAAAAAGTTACAAACCGGTTCAGGTTTTTTGGAAGATTCCAGCTTTATTAATTGGTATTGCAATTATATATTCATTTGTGTTGCCTTTTTTTACTTCGCACCCTGTTTTTAGAAATGAAGAATATAGAAATTTAATTGGAAAAGTAGAAAATGGCGATAAATTAACCAATCATATTGCTCCAATTTCTATGAATGAAATTCGAGTTGTAGATGAATCTTTAGCGTATTTATTAGGTGAAAAAATATTAGGAAGTCAACCAGCGTTGGGAAGTCAAGCGCAATTAGGTGAATTTTTTATTCAAAAAGTAAACGGAAAATTATATTGGATTGCCCCATTAGAACATTCAGGATTTTTTAAATGGTTGAATAACAAAAAAGGAACAACAGGATATGTTATGGTTTCTGCTACGAATGAAAGAGATGTGAAATTAGTTCAAGAAGTAAATGGAAAACCCATTTTTTTAAAATACCAACAAGAGGCCTATTTTCAAAGTAACTTGCACCGTTATTTGTATTTTAACGGATATAATACAGTTGGTTTAACAGATTTTTCTTTTGAAATTGACGACACAGGAATGCCTTTTTGGGTGGTTACTAAATACAAAAAACAAGTGGGCTTTTCTGGAAATGATGCCACAGGAATTGTGGTTGTAAATGCGCAAAACGGTGAAATAAAAGAATATGATATTAAAAATACACCAGCTTGGGTAGATCGTATTCAACCAATATCATTTATTAAAGACCAATTAAATGATTGGGGCGAATACGTAAAAGGATATTGGAATTTTTCAAATGAAAACAAACTTCAAATTACAGAAGATTTAACTTTAGTGTACGGAAAAGATAATAAATCATATTGGTACACAGGAATTACATCAGTAGGAAAAGACGAATCTGCAGTGGGTTTTGTATTAGTTGACACGCGAACCAAGCATACTACGTTTTACAAACAAAGTGGTGCAACTGAATTTGCCGCTCAAAGTTCGGCACAAGGAAAAGTACAAGAAAAAGGATTTGTAGCGTCGTTGCCTATTCCGTATAACATTAACAACATTCCAACTTATGTAATGACGTTAAAAGACAATGGCGGATTAGTAAAAATGTATGCTATGGTTTCCATTTCAGATTATACAATTGTTGGAACAGGAAATACGATGCGTGAAGCATTAACCGCTTATAAAACGGCATTTAATTCATCAGGAAATAAAATAAACGTTGATAGTAAATCATCTAAAAAAGTAGTTGAATCTACCATAGTAAGAATTCAAAACGATGTAAAAAACGGAAATAGTTTTTACTATTTTACTGTTAAAGAATATCCAAATATTTTTGTTGGTTCTTCACAAATATCGAATCAATTGCCATTAACTGCAGTTGGAGATAGAGTGAAAATTTCATTTGATATTGATACGGAAGAAATTGTGGATGTATCCACATTTGAAAATATAAGTTTAAAAAAATAATAAAAAATTAAAAAAAGGGAAATTTCAATAGAAGTTTCCCTTTCTTATTTATTTATGCAGCCAGTCTCCTAATAACTTTCTTAATAAAGGAAGCAAAACAAAAACCATTAACGGAACTAAAATTCCTGTCATTAGTAAAGTTTTTAATGGCAAAGGCCAGCTTTTTATAGTATCGCCAATTAAAAAACTAACTAAGGTTATCGTTGGATAAATGGCTAACCATACCATAATTGCAAATTTCCATTTAGGTGGTTGTTTCATTGTGTTTCTATTAGTATTTATTGATTTATTTTAACACATAGAAACATAGTTTTTAATTCTGTGAAAGATAACATAGAAAATATTATTTTTTACACATAGCTATTCTAACTTTTATCAAGTAAAGCTTTCATTACGCAAAATTTTTTCTATATGCCTATGTGTTTTATTTTTATTTTTATTGTTCCATTGGAATTTCCATTAATAAGAACTTTGCATCAGTTGTAGCTACAAAATCCAAATTTTTAAAATTCCAAATTCCAAATCCATCTCGGGTTTCTAATTCTTGACCATTAACCGAAATTGTTCCTGAAATCACAAATACGTATATGCCATTGCCTTCTTTTTTTATTTCGTACGTTTTAGAAAAATCTTTGTCGAAATCAGCTAAATGAAACCAGGCATCTTGATGAATCCAAACGCCTTCATCCTCTTCATTTGGTGATAAAATTTGAGCAAAATTATTTTTTTGTTTGGCAACATCTAATGTAATTTGTTGGTAACGAGGCACAACATTTCTATATTTTGGGAACAACCAAATTTGAAATAATTTTGTTTGTAAATCAGCATTTGGGTTAAATTCACTGTGTTGAATTCCGGTTCCGGCACTCATAACTTGGACATCGCCTGTTTTAATAGTAGATTCATTGCCCATACTGTCTTTATGCGCCAAATCACCTTCCAATGGAATGGTAATAATTTCCATATTATCGTGTGGATGCGTGCCAAAACCCATTCCTGCGGCAACTGTGTCATCATTTAAAACGCGCAACACTCCAAATTGAACTCTTTCTGGATTATACCAGCTTGCAAAACTGAAACTATGATAAGCGTTTAGCCAACCGTGATTGGCGTGACCTCTTGTGTTTGCTTTATGTAAAACTATATTTTCCATTTGTATGAATTAATCTTCATCCTCAATTTCAAATTCGGCATCTTTTTCCCAAATTTCCATTTCGCAAGGTTTGCAATTGAATTTTAGTTTGTATTCCAATTCGCCTTGTTTTAATACCAATGGTTCTTTTACTTTTTTATCTCGATGTTCTGGATGGTATTTTGGACAGCGTTCCAATTCGTATTTGATGCAATATTTGGTAGTCATTACACGCGATTTTCCTGGATCCCATTGCAATTCAAATGCTTTTTCAATTTCAGTTACTCCGTGACGTTCGTAGAATTTTCGAGCCGTTTTATTAGAAACATTGTACATAAAATCCAGTTTTGTTTCTGGATAAGGATGTGATGTTTTTACCATTTGATGCTCCTTTCGAACATAATTATTTAAACGAATTTCCGATAACTGTTCGAAAACGGTTCTTCGCATTTCGTTAATTTTCGATATAGGCAAAAACCAATTTTGAGAAAATTCAATCGTAATTTCATCCGCATTATAGGGTGTAAACCCAGTTTTTGCTAAATTAACTTTGAAATTTTCTGCTATAGATTCATTATTTTTAGTAAGCTCTTTTTGGTGAACCAATTTAGAAATACTCACATTTCCATCTTCATCCGTAGCAATTAATTCAAAACCATTTTCGTTTTCTTTTAGCACTAAAGTCGTGCTTATTTTTCTAACCGCACTATCTTCTCTTTCTACAATTTTGATGAAAGCGGCGTCGTTATTTCTGTAAATAAACGTTCCGTCTGCAATTTCTTTTAAAACGTTTGGATAAACGATTCCGTTTTCCACTTTATTTACATAGATACCTTCCGCTTCATTATCAGAATTAATAAAACACAATCCGTCACCATTATTTAGGAAATGTCCGTTTTCAATTTCGTACGAATTGCCAATTGTTTTTATTAGTTTTCCTATATATTGTCCTTTCGATTTTGGACTTTCCCAAGAACCTATGGATTGATGTCTTTCATTTACAAAATAGTCGGTATACCCACGGTTAAAGGTTCTATCAAGTGAAGAATCGAATGAATACGTGCATTTTCCTGACGAAGCTTTTGTGTATTTATCGTTGTTTTCTGCTAAAAAAGCATCTAATTTTTGTCGTAAATAGGAAACATTGTTTTTTACATATACAATGTCTTTCAAACGTCCTTCAATTTTAAAAGACGAAATTCCTGCTTCTACTAAATTTGGAATTTGATTGGAAACATCAAAATCTTTTATAGAAAGCAAGTGACTATTTTTGATTAAAGTATCGCCATTTCCGTCAATTAAATTATAAGGTAAACGGCAATTTTGCGCACAAGAACCTCTATTTGCTGAACGTTCACCGTTTGCCACACTCATATAACAATTTCCGCTAAACGAAACACATAAGGCACCCGTTACGAAAAACTCTAATTCTACATCAGACGCTTCGCTGATTTCTTTAATTTGACTTAAATTTAATTCACGTGCTAAAACGACACGTTTGATTCCAGCATCGGCTAAGAATTTAATTTTATCAGCATCTCGATTATTGGCTTGTGTGCTGGCGTGAAGCACGATTGGAGGCAATTCCATTTCCATAATTGCCATATCTTGAATAATCAAGGCATCGACATTGATATGATACAATTTCCAAATCAGTTGACGACAAGGTTCTAATTCATTATCGTACAAAATAGTGTTAATAACCACAAAAACCTGAGCATTAAATAAGTGTGCGTATTTTACTAATTCGGCAACATCTTCAATTGAATTGGTAGCATTTGAACGAGCACCGTATAGTGGAGCTCCAATATAAACGGCATCTGCGCCTGCATTGATAGCAGCTATTCCTTGAATTAAATTTTTTGCGG
>NZ_JBIKJI010000143.1:0-5495 GCF_044361065.1 Flavobacterium sp. | reverse complement strand
TGGTTTTTATGTCTACCACATTATCATCGGTATCTTCTACTTTTTCTTTGTCTTTTGCTTTTTTATCGGTTTCATCTTCTGTAACAATTAAGGCATAATTTTTATAACTCGTAGGTTGAAAATGTCCTTTTTGATATAAAAATCCGGTATCAATTCCACGTCTATCTGGCGAATCAAAATGAATAACCGAATAGCCTTTAGCAGCTAAAAGTGGTTGCTTACATAGGTCTTCTAATACTTGTCTGTTTTCAATTTCGGCTACGCCTAAAATCACTGGAGAATTCTTTTGCTCGGCGCTTGTTCCAAGTTGAGAAATTACTCGTTCTAATTTTTGAAGTTTATCTTTATAATTTTCAGGCGTATAAATAAAATCTTCATCATTTATATTTGGGTCATTAATGGTGTCAAATAAGTTTTCTAAATTGTAAAAAGCAATTGTATTAACCAGGTAGGTCTTTTTTCCTTGAGAAAAACTTGCAGAAACACATAATAGTATCGCTAAAGCACTGTAAATTGATTTGATGTTCATATTTAAGGTTAAGTTATAATTATATAAAGTGTAAAATTTGAAACAAAGGTAAATAATTTAATTTATTGTTTTATATTTGTTAGCTTTTTAGTTTGTTACTAAATTGCTTGTAAGGTATTAATTTAAAATTAAGTATGAAAAAACTTGTATTAAGTCTTTTGTTTTTGTTTCAGGCTGTTTTTGTAATGGCTCAAAACCAATCAACTGTAAAAGGAAAGGTAGTTGATTCAAAATCGCAAAGCCCTTTGGGTAGCGTGAAAGTAATGATTCAATCTAATGAACAATTTGTAACGACCAATAGTTTTGGAGAATTTCAAATTAGTGGTATTTCAGTAGGTAACCAAATTTTAGTAATTTCCGTAGAAGGATATAACACTCAAAATTTTCCAATTGAAGTAGTAGCAAATCAAACCTTAGATGTTGGTATATTGTTTTTGGAAGAAGACATTACATCAGAGCAGCAATTAAGTTTAGTAACCATTACTGAAAACGACTTAGGTGATGACAACAGTGGTTCTGAAAGTACTGCAGGTTTATTACAATCTTCAAGAGATGCTTATCAGCAAGCCGCAGCATTTAACTGGGGTTTAGCTAGATTTCGAATGAGAGGTTTAGATAATGAATATGGAGTAACTATGATTAATGGTATTTCAATGAATAAAATCTATGATGGAAGACCACAATGGAGCAACTGGGGCGGATTAAATGACGCCACAAGAATCCAAGAATTTACATTAGGTTCTGCACCATCAGATTATACTTTTGGAGGTATTTTAGGAACGCAAGAAATTAATACAAGAGCTTCTTTATACAGAAAAGGAACAAGAATTTCTATGGCAGGAACCAATACGAATTATTCTTGGCGTTCTATGGTTACTCATAATTCAGGTTTAATGGATAATGGTTGGGCATATAGTATTTCTGGTTCAAGAAGATGGGCGCAAGAAGCATATTTTGAAGGAACAGATTACGGAGCTAATTCCTTTTTTGCAAGTGTAGAAAAAAGAATTAATAAGAAACACAGTTTAAATTTTACAGCAATTTATGCTCAAAATACAAGAGGAAAATCGTCTCCAAATACTGCTGAGGTTAATAATTTAATGGGAATTAAATATAATTCATTTTGGGGATGGCAAGACGGTAAAAAACGAAATTCTAGAGATAAAGATGTCGAAGAACCAATTTTGATGTTGAGTCATTATTGGAAGATTTCAGATAAAACTACATTAAATACTAATGTTGCTTATCAAACGGGTTCTATAGGAAATAGTAGATTAGATTTTCAAACAGCAAATAATCCCGATCCAACCTACTATAAAAACTTACCGAGTTATTTTTCTAATTTAGGGGATACAGCTGGTGCAGTAGCAGCGCAAGGTTATTTCACAAATAATAGTCAAATTAATTGGAATAATATGTATTACGCGAACTTAAATAGTAGTGTTACTCCAGGTAAAAGTTTATATGCGTTGTATGAAGACAGAACAGATGACAAACAAATTACAGCTAACTCCATTTTATTTTCAGATTTATCAGATAATGTAAAATTAAATGCTGGAGCAAGTTTTAAAAAATTAAAATCTCATAATTTCCAGAATATGTTGGATTTATTAGGAGGACAATATTTTGAAGATATTGACCCATTCTTTTCAGGTGATATGGGACAGTCGAATCTTAATAATCCGAACCGACAAATTAAAGTTGGCGATGAATACGGATACAATTATAATTTAAATGCCATTGTTGCAGATGCATTTACACAATTTAAATTTACATACAAAAAAGTAGATTTTTACTTGGCACAATCTTTCTCAAGAACGCAATATCAAAGAGAAGGTTTATACAGAAACGGAATTTATGCCAACACGTCTTTTGGAAAAGGATCAAAACAAATTTTTGAAAATTTTGGATTCAAAGGTGGATTAACATATAAAATTACAGGGCAACATTTATTAGATTTCAATGGGGTGTATATGACAAAAGCACCAAATATGAGAAATACTTTTGCCAATGCTCGTATTAATAATAACATTACTCCAGAATTAAACAGCGAAACAATTGCGAGTGCAGATGCTTCTTATGTAGTAAGAACGCCTAAGTTTAAAGCACGTGTAACAGGATTTGCTTCAAGAGTACAAAATGCAACAGAAATTTCATTCTTTTATGCTGAAGGTATTGGAGAAGATGTAGATGGAAACGATCAAGATTCGTTTATTTCTGAACTTTTAACAGGAATTGAAAAGAGAAATTTTGGTGCTGAAATTGGTTTAGAATATCAATTTACTTCTACAATTAAAGGTACGGTTGCCGCATCATATGGTCAATATCTATATGGAAACAATCCAAACTTAAAAATTAATGACGATGCACAAGCAACTTTAACCAACACACAACCAGTTGTAGATTTTGGAAAAGCGTATTTAAAAAATTACAGATTACCAGGTATGCCACAAACAGCAGCTTCTTTAGGGTTAGAATATAGAGATCCAAATTTCTGGTGGGTTGGTGCAAATATTAATTACTTAGCTGATTCGTATTTAGACATTTCAAATATAACAAGAACAGATAATTTTAGTATAGACGGAGCTACTGGAGATAATTATTCGGGAGCTAATGAAGAAACAGTTAGAAAAGCATTAAAACAAGAAAAATTTGCTAACTTTAATTTATTAAATCTTACGGGTGGTAAATCTTGGAGAATTGATACCACTACAATTGGTTTCTTCGCTTCAATTAATAATGCGCTAGATACAACCTACAAAACGGGTGGTTTTGAACAGTCTAGAAAAGCAACTTTCCCAGATCTACAAGCTGATAATGCCAATGGTACACCAGCTTTCGGTCCTAAATATTTTTATGGATTCGGAAGAACTTATTTTATTAACTTATACGTTAACTTCTAAATAAATTGAAAATGAAAAATATATTTTTAAAAATTACGTTTGCAATTATTACTGCTGTATCTTTTGTAAGTTGTGATGTAGCTGAAACAGATATTCCGACAGTTTTTAAATACGCATTCAATGAAGGTTTTTCAACTTCTACAACAGGAAGTGGTGCTGTTGAAGTGCCAATTACTTTAACAGGATGGGTAAATCATAATGCGACTTCAACTCGTTTATGGCACGCAAGAGTTTTCACGGGTGATAATTATGCTGAATTTTCTTCGTTCTATTCTGCGGCAGGAACTAACGATGTGGCTTGGTTAATTACTCCAGCTATCGATTTAACTAGTACTACTGGTGAAATTCTTTCTTTTACTACCAAAACAAGATATTCAAATGGATATCCATTGACAGCTTTTATTTCAACAAATTATGATGGCACTACTGCTGGAATTTCAACTGCCACATGGACACCTTTAACTTTTGCAACTCCAAGTGCTGATGATGTAATAGTTAGTAGCGGAAATATTGATATTAGTGCTTATAATAGTAATAATGTTAGAATTGCTTTTAAATATACAGGAAGCAAAACCGGAGGTGTTACTACAACATGCCAATTAGATAATGTTAAGATCAATAAAAATTAATAGTTATGAAAAAAATACACATATTATTAGCAACATTACTATTTTCTACACTTTTTAGTTGTATAAATAGCGATAATTATGACGTACCAAATTTATCTGGCGAATGTAGTGATTTAACTGCAACTATAACGGTGCCGGCTTTAATAGCTACCTCTACAACAACATATCAAAAATATATTCCAAATGACATTATTGAAGCATTTATAACTTCAAGTGACGAAGGAGGAAATTTTTATAAATCAATATCATTAGTATCTGTTGATGGCACTAGAGGGTTTAGTATGCCAATAGACGCTTACAATTTATTCAATAAGTATGAGCCAGGTAGAAAAGTATATGTAAATTTAAAAGACAGATATTTTGTAACAGAAAATGGCGCTATGGTTTTAGGTTCTTTATACAATAATGGAACACCTGCTATTTTAACGGATGATGAAGTAGGAAGAATTTCTGGTGTTGAATATGAGGGAATTATTAAACGTGGTTGTACAAAAGTAAATGAAAATACTTTGGTAAATAATTTAACTATTTTGGCTACATTAAATAATGATAATTTAAATAAGCTTATCGAATTGGATAATGTGCAATTTACAGATGCATCAATTGGTAAAAAATATTTTGATGCCACTTTAAATAATTTAGGAGGTGCTACAAATCATGAAATTGTAGATCAATTTGGAAATAAAATTATTGTAAGAATTTCTGAATTTGCAAACTTTTCATCAAAACCAGTTTCAAATAAAAGCGGAAAAATACGTGGTGTATTAACCAAATTTGGAAGTACTTTCCAATTTATGGTTCGTACGGAAAATGATATTAAGTTAACGAATCCTAGATTAGTAATTGATTTAGCGCCGCCAATTGTTGGTACATCATTAACGTATGACGCTACTTTAAACGAACCTTTTACATCATACACCACTACAAATCAGCAAATTTTTCCAAAATATATCAATGATGCTGCAATTGGAACTAGATATTGGCAAGTGAAAACGTTTGGTGGAAATAAATACATTCAAATGAGCTCTTTTGGAGGAACAGCAGAAGCTAATAGAAGTTTGTTTTTTGTACCTATTAATCTTACGAGTGCCTCAACAGTTTCATTTAAAACCAAAGCTGGTTTTGCTAATGGGTCTTGTTTGAAAGTATATTATACTACAAATTATGTAGCGGGTTCAGATGTTACATCAGCGACATTAACAAATATTACGTCAAGTTTTACGATAGATGCTGGTTTGTCTTCAGGATACCCTACAAATTTTACCGATAGTGGAAATTGGGCAATACCTAGCGCATTAACTGGAAATGGCTTTTTAGTTTTTGAATATATTGGAAATGGTAGTGGTGGTGTAACTACTACAATGCAAATTGATGATATTGTTATAAACTAATTTATATAATACAAATAAAAAATGCCTTCTTAATTTTAAGAAG
>NZ_JBIKJI010000142.1:0-5539 GCF_044361065.1 Flavobacterium sp. | reverse complement strand
GGTAAAATTAAAATTTTAAAAACTATATTCAACACCAATTCCTAATATTTGTTTTAATTGTACTCTTGGGCCTTCTGTGATTTGAACACCGGCAACTTCTCGTTTGTTTTTAATATCGTTATCATATAACAAATGGGTGCCGATGTTAGCTCGAACATATTTATTTACAATCATTTCAATACTAATTTGCCAATCGATATCAATGTTACCAAAATCTTTTAAATAATCGGTATACAGCGTAGCTCGAGTATCTAAATTGATATTTGTCATTATCTTTCTTTTATATTGACTTGATACTAAAGCACCTAATTCAGTTCTATGTAGTTTTCCGTTTTTAATAATTTCCGTTCCGGTTTCGTCATAAATGGCTTTTTCCACTCCAAAAGCCCCTTCATTAGATAATCTTCTGTCTAATACCAAAGTTGTTTTATTTGTTATTGGAGACAAATAAACTGTTAAACCTAAATCTTTTCGGGTATATTCTGCACCAATTCCTAAGAAAATATATGCGGGTCCAAATGGTTTAGAAATGGCTTTGCTTACATTTGGATAATTATATCCGTTAGAAAATTGAGTTAAAAAGCTAAATTTCGCACCATAAAACCACTTGTTTATAGTGTCTCTTCTGTATCCAATTGTGGAGTTTAAATTAATTTGGTCATCTGTTTTTCTGAGATCTTGCGCTTCTTGTTTGTTAATTCCATAACGCACCACAAGCTCGTTATTCCATTTCATATTATCACGAGTATAATTTCTAATGAAATTTCCTTTAGCCAAACCAGAAATCGAATTATTTCCTCCTGCAGACCAATTTACAAAGCTAATTTGTGTAAAATCTAACCCTACTTTATTTCCTTTTACCCAATTTGAAGTAGAATCAGTTTTTTCTGTTTTTATAATTTGAGAATAAGATTTTGTAGCGAAAAAAAGAAGTGTGATAAAAAGTATAAGGATTCTATTCATAATTAATTTCTGTAAATAATTGGGTTAAACTTAGAGTGTCTAATTTAGTTTGTTCTAATAGTTGTTTTACGGTGCCGTGTTCTATGAAAACATCTGCCACGCCACGATTTATAATTTTATTTTTAAAATTGTTTTTGGCGGCAAAAGTATTTATTATGCTTCCTAATCCACCATTAATAACACCTTCTTCAACAGTGATAATAATTTTATGTTCTTTAAAAATGCTAATTAATTTTTCTTCATCTAAAGGCTTTACCCAACCTATATGAAAATGCGAAAAATCCTCCGTTGTTGCAAGTGTATCAATAGCTATAGAAACAGTATTTCCAATAGTTCCAGTAGACAAAACAGCAATTTTAGTTCCTTTTTTCAAAGTTGTAATTTTTCCTATTTCAAGTTTAGAAAAAGGTTGTTTCCAATCAATAATTTCGCCTTTTCCTCTTGGATATCGAATCGCAATTGGATGATTTAATCCTAACGAAGAAGTGTACAAAATATTGCGTAAATCAATTTCATTACGTGGTGCATAAATCATTATGTTTGGAATGCAATTTAGATAAGCCAAATCAAACAATCCGTGATGTGTGGCTCCATCTTCACCTACAAATCCGGCTCTGTCCAAGCAAAAAATTACGGGTAAATTCTGTATCGCTACATCATGAATCACCTGATCATAAGCCCGTTGTAAAAAAGTAGAATAAATATTGCAAAATACCGTTAATCCTTGTGTTGCCATTCCAGCAGCTAAGGTTACGGCATGTTGTTCGGCTATTCCTACGTCGAAAGCACGTTCTGGAAAAGCTTCCATCATATATTTTAAGGAACTTCCTGATGGCATAGCTGGAGTAATTCCTACAATTTTTTTATTTTCTGTAGCCAATTCCACTAAGGTATGCCCAAAAACATCTTGAAATTTTGGGGCTAAATTTTCATTTTCCGATTTTATGATTTTACCTGTTAATTTATCAAATTTTCCAGGTGCATGAAATTGCAATTGGTTTTCTTCCGCGTACGATAATCCTTTTCCTTTCGTGGTAATAATATGTAAAAATTTAGGACCTTTTACTTTTTGTAAACGTTTTAATTCTGACAATAATTTAGGCAAATCATGGCCGTCAATTGGACCCGAATAATCAAAATTTAACGATTTTATAATGTTGTTTTCTTTTGGGTTTTTACCTTCTTTTACCGCGGTTAAATAGTCTTTTAATGCCCCAACGCTTGGGTCAATTCCCATGGCATTGTCGTTTAGTATAACTAATAAATTCGCATCGGTAACTCCAGCATGATTTAGTCCTTCAAATGCCATTCCGCTCGCAATAGAAGCATCGCCAATAACTGCAATATGTTGTTTTTCGGTATCACCATTAATTTTCGATGCAATTGCCATACCTAATGCAGCTGAGATTGAAGTAGAAGAATGTCCTACACCAAACGCATCAAATATACTTTCACTTCTTTTTGGAAATCCTGAGATACCATCAATTTCTCTATACTTATGAAAAATTTCGCGTCTTTCTGTTAAAATTTTATGGCCGTATGCTTGATGTCCTACATCCCAAACTAATAAATCGTTTGGCGTATCAAAAACATAATGTAAGGCAACGGTTAATTCTATGACGCCTAAACTCGCCCCTAAATGGCCTTCTTTTTGGGAGACTATATCAATTATAAACTCTCTAAGTTCAGTGGCCACTTGTGGTAATTGATTTTCAGAAAGTTTCCTTAAATCGGTTGGTGTCGTAATATGTGAAAGTAAATTTTCCATTTGTACTGCAAAAATACAATAATGTTTGTAAATTTGATTAATATATAATTGTAAGAAACTTGGAAACTATTTTTACCGACGAATATTTTATGAAAAAAGCACTTCAGGAAGCTGAAATTGCTTTTGAAAAAGACGAAATTCCTGTGGGCGCTGTAATTGTTGTAAATAATACTGTAATTGCTCGGACGCATAATTTAACTGAGCTTTTACATGATGTTACGGCACATGCTGAAATGCAAGCCATTACAAGTGCTGCAAATTTTTTAGGAGGAAAATACTTAAAAGGTTGTACGTTATATGTTACTTTAGAACCTTGCCAAATGTGTGCCGGAGCCTTGTATTGGAGTCAGATTTCTAAAATTGTATTTGGTGCAACAGATACAAAAAGAGGTTATAAAACATTAGGTACACAAATTCACCCAAAAACAGAAGTGGTTTCTGGAATTTTAGAAAAGGAATGTGCAGAATTAATGACTAATTTTTTTCAGAAAAAGAGATAAGTTAATTACGCAGAGATTCGCAAAATTATCACTAAGATTCACAAATATTAATTTGTTAAATTTTTATAAATAAAAAAAAACCGCTATTCTTTCGAGTAGCGGTTTTGTTTTTTATAAAATTTCTTTTCCTTGGTTATCAAAGAAATGATATTCTAAGTACGTGTAAGCGTCACGAGGTATAATTTTCACCCATTTCTTATGTTCAAAAAACCATTTTGAACGTAATGATGGAAAACCTTTTGTAAGGTATGCGGCCACAAATGGATGTACGTTAAGTACTACTTTTTTATGGTCTTTAATAATGCTTTCAAGGTTAGCTTCTATTTTGTCAATAATTAAAATGGCCGCTTCAACCTGTCCGTTTTCGTTCGGGTTTTCTTCGTTTGTTTCAATATTAACTTCAGGTCTAACTCTTTGTCTAGTAATTTGAACCAGTCCAAATTTACTAGGAGGCAAGATTTTATGCTTCGCCTTATCGTCACTCATTTCTTCTCGTAAGAAATCGAATAATACTTTTCTATTATCTGGATTTTGTAAATCTATAAAATCGACAACAATAATTCCTCCCATATCTCTTAGTCGTAATTGACGTGCAATTTCAGCTGCAGCTATCATATTTACTTCCATGGCAGTATCTTCTTGGTTGGTGGCTTTATTTGATCTATTGCCAGAATTTACATCAATAACGTGTAAAGCTTCTGTATGTTCAATAATTAAATAAGCCCCTTTACTCATAGAAACTGATTTTCCAAAAGAGGTTTTTATTTGTCTTTCTATATTATACTTCTCAAATAGAGGTAAATCTTTCGACTGATAGTGTTTTACGATAGACGCTTTATCCGGAGCTATTTCTTGCAAATACTCCTTCGTTTTTAAATACAAATCTTCATCATCTACTTGAATACTCGTAAAAGTATCGTTAAAAATATCTCTAAGCATAGAAGAAGATTTTGTTAATTCTCCTAATACTTTTGAGGGATGATGGGCGGTTTGTAGTTTTTTGCACATGCTAGTCCAACGGTCTAACAGTGTTTCTACATCTTTTTCAATCTCAGTTGTTTTTCTGCCTTCGGCTACTGTTCTCACAATAACACCAAATCCCTTTGGTTTTATAGACTGTAGTAATTTTTTTAGACGATCTTTTTCTGCTCGGTCTCCAATTTTTTGTGAAATGGATACTCGGTCAGAGAAAGGAACTAAAACTACATATCTTCCTGCTAAAGAAATCTCAGAACTAATTCTCGGTCCTTTTGTTGAGATAGGTTCTTTAACTACTTGAACTAAAATCGACTGATTGGCGCTTAATGTGTCCATTATAGTGCCATCTTTGCTAATTTCAGGTTCAAAAGGGAAATTTTTGAGTGAATAATCTTTTATTTTACCTGCGCTTACAAGTTTAATAAATTTCATCAAAGATCCTAAGTTTGGTCCTAAATCATGATAATGCAAAAACGCATCTTTTTCATGACCTAAATGCACAAATGCGGCGTTCAATCCTGCAACGGGCTTTCTTATTTTTGCTATAAAAATATCGCCAACCTGAAACTGATTGCTGTCGCCAGCCTCTTTTTCTTTGTGTAATTCAATTAGTTTTCCATCTTTTAATAAGGCAAAATCTACTGCGTCTGAACTAGATCTAATGATTAATTCTTTGTTCATGCTGTATCTTTTTTATCCGAACATTTTGTTGTCGGTTGTTGATTGTTTATTACCAAAGGTACAAAACAACTAGCAACTAGCAACTTATTGCTAGGATGGATTAAACAATTTAGGTAAAATACCCAATAAAACTAATCGTAAATTGACTTCATCAACTTACGGAATAATTTAAAATTCAATGAACGTAACTTGTTTTTAAACAAAGAAAAGTAGTTATTAGACTACTTTTTCTTTTTGTGACGGTTAGCTCTCGCTCTTTTTTTACGCTTGTGAGTAGCTACCTTATGTCTTTTTCTTTTTTTACCACTTGGCATAATGTGTAGTTTTTTTGATTAATAAATAATATTATACAGTTACTTCTGTCTTTTCTTTAACGCTTTCAACAAATATTTTAGCCGGCTTAAAAGCTGGAATGTTGTGAGCAGGTATTTTGATAGTTGTGTTTTTTGAAATGTTTCTTCCTGTTTTTTCGGCTCTTGTTTTAACAATAAAACTACCAAATCCTCTTAAGTAAACATTATCACCAGTTTCTAATGAATTTTTTACTTCTTCCATGAATGATTCTACAGTAGCTTGAACGTCACCTTTTTCAAGACCTAATCTTTCCGAAATTTTTGCTACGATATCTGCTTTCGTCATTTTCTTGCGT
>NZ_JBIKJI010000141.1:0-5638 GCF_044361065.1 Flavobacterium sp. | reverse complement strand
TTGCCCTTCTGCAAATCCGCCCATAGTGGATAAAACATTTGAACCGTGATTGTGTCTGAAAAAATAATTAGTGTTTTGATCAGGAAAATTATAACCTCCTAATATTTGATTGTTTGTAATTAAATTTTGAAATGGAAGTGCTGTATCAACTCCTAAAAATCCAGAATCTAAAACGGCAATAACTTTTCCTTGTCCAGTATAATTTTGTTGATGCAATAAATGCCCGTTAAGCATTTCAATTTGATTCTGAGAATTACCGTAGTTGTAAATTACTTGAGCATCTAATTGTTTGTTTACTGCTGAAATTTTATTGCTTTGAGAAACTCTTCCACCTGGATTTAAGGTACGATTGGCAAAAGTGATGTGATTCACAAAGCTTAAACTTGTTAAAGCTTGAATATTGGCTTGTGTACCTCGAATATGCAACGCATTCATCCATCTTGATTTTGCCATAACTGTTATACCAGTTGATGCCGCAATTTGAGTAATATAACTTTGCTCCACGGGAACATCCGTAATATCTAAAGAAATATTTTGAGCGATTCTTCTATCCAACGAACGTTGTGTCAACATCGTTAGAGGATTAGCTAAATAAGTTGCTGCACTTGGCTTGTTATTAAAATACACCCAGGCATCTTCAATTTGAGCAAAACTCAAGTTGATAATTCCTAAAAATAATAAAAGATATATTTTTTTCATATTAAAAATTAGTATTCAAATATAGCAAATTTATTTTATGAAATTACTCCACTACCCTGCAATTCATAATCCATATGCCAAGCTACAAATTGTCCTTCGGTAATTGCGGATTGGGGATTTTCAAATTGTACATACATTCCGTTATCAAATTGATGTAATGTTGCTTTTTGCAACGGCTGACGATATCTAATTCGTGCCATTACATTTTTAGTTTCTCCTACATTCAATTTTAAATCTTGACGAATCCAATGTACTTCGTTTGCTTTTATGAACAACGTATTTTTGAATAACCCAGGATGATTGGCGCCTTCTCCAACATAAATAATATTATTTACAACATCCGTTTGAATAACAAATAAACCTTCTTTTGTCCCTCCAACATTTAAACCACGACGTTGACCGTTTGTAAAATAATGAGCACCTTGATGCTTTCCTTTTACAATTCCATTTGTATTTGAATAGTCTTTATTTTTAGCATAAAAAGCTAATGATGCTTCGGTATTTACAAAATTTGGAAGTATCGAATTATAAATTTCATTAGTAGCAGGAATTTCAATAATTACACCTTCTTTTGGTTGTAATTTTTGTTGTAAAAATTCTGGTAAACGCACTTTCCCAATAAAACATAAGCCTTGAGAATCCTTTTTCTCAGCCGTAACCAATTCCATTTTAGTGGCAATTTCTCTAACTTCTGGTTTTGTTAATTCGCCAATTGGAAATAATGCTTTTGCTAATTGTTCTTGTGATAATTGGCATAAAAAATACGATTGATCTTTGTTGTCATCTTTACCAGCTAATAATTGATGAACTTGTTTTCCATCAATTTCAATAGTGTTTTTACGACAATAATGTCCGGTTGCTACATAATCTGCTCCTAACGAAACGGCAATTTTCATAAAAACATCAAACTTTATTTCTCTGTTGCATAATACATCAGGATTTGGCGTTCGTCCGTTTTCGTATTCTGAAAACATATAATCAACAATTTTTTCTTGATATTGTTCAGATAAATCAACGGTTTGAAACGGAATTCCTAATTTTTCAGCCACTAATAAAGCGTCATTACTATCTTCTAACCACGGACATTCATTTGAAATAGTTACGGAATCATCGTGCCAATTTTTCATAAAAAGTCCAATAACGTCATAACCTTGCTCTTTTAAAAGATAGGCTGCAACGCTAGAATCTACTCCACCTGAAAGTCCTACAACTACTCGTTTCATTTATATTTTGTTATTATTCTTCAACTGGTTTTTCTACAGGAGTACTTTTAGCAAATTTCTTGGCTAATTTTTGTTCCACTTTTTTTAATTCCTTTGAAAATTTATCCGCTTTAACTTGTTTTACAACTTTGTCGTTCTCGTAAAATTTCCAAATTCCAACCTTTACATTGTTTTTATAAGTTCCTTCGTATAATTTTTTTCCATTCCCATCAAAATAAATGGCAACACCTTCAAACATATCATTAACGTATTGATGTTGGTCTATTTGCTTTCCATTTTCAGCAAATGTTTTGGCAATGCCATTTTTCTTACCTTCAGTATAATATATTTCTTCCGCTAATTTATTAGCTTTATAAAACACTTTTCTTACACCATTTAATTTCCCGTTTTTATAATTTTCAAGCGTCATAATATCTTTAGATTCTTGATGGTAATATTTCCATTGCCCTTCAAAAAGTTTGTTTTTTACAACACCTTCACTAACTTTATTACCTTTTTGATCGAAAAAAATAGTATAACAAGAACCATCTGCTTTTGAAAAATCGCGAGTTGCAATTAATGTACCTGCTTTAGTATCATCAAAATATTTAAAAGTACCAACTTCTTTTCCGTGTTCAAAAGTGCCTTCGTATCTTGGACGTTTACTTTCTTCGTGAACGCCTTTCCAAAAACCATTACGCAAGCCTTGTTCGTCAAATTGATTTAATTTATCTTGTGCTGAAACCAAATTTGCAACTACTAAAAAAGTAATAAAAATTAGTTTTTTCATAAATTATAATATTTGTTAAATATGTTTTTTTATCTCTAAAATAATACAACGTTTGTTTTACAAAAATAGTATAAAAAAACCTGTTCTCAACAAGAACAGGTTTTTAAAGAATTTATTTTTTCTTTTGGTTTAATGCCTTTTGAGCTTCTTGTTGTTCCATTATCTCTCGCATTTTCTTTTGAAATTTCGATTCCGTTTTTGGTTTCGTTTTATTTACTTGAATTTGTGCGTGAATTTTTTCTTCGTTAACAACATATTTTTTAATGACTAACATAATTCCGATTGTAATTAAGTTTGATATAAAGTTATATAAACTCAATCCAGAACCATAATTATTGAAGAAAACCAACATCATAATCGGAGAAAGATAAATCATAATTTTCATAATTTTTCCCATATCTGGCATACCTTCTTGTTGAGGCGCTTGCATTGCTTGGTCGCCTGTTGTCATTTTCATATAGAAGAAAATTGCAATAGCGGCTAATATTGGAAACAAACTTACGTGATCACCATAAAAAGGTATATTAAATGGCAATTTATAAATGGAATCATATGAAGATAAATCGTCTGCCCAAAGGAAACTTTTTTGTCTTAAATCAAAAGCAGAAGGGAAAAACTGAAACGAAGCATACATAAACGGTAATTGAATTAATGCTGGAATACAACCCGCCATTGGATTTACGCCTGCTTTAGAATACAATGCCATTGTTTCTTGTTGTTTTTTCATTGGGTTATTTTTGAATTTTTCACCCAATTCTGCAATTTCTGGTTTCAATACTTTCATTTTGGCTTGCGACAAGAATGATTTGTATGTTATAGGCGACATCGCAATTTTAATTAAAATCGTGAAGATGATAATAGCAAAACCATAAGGCATAAATCCTGATAACAAACCAAATAATGGAATAAAAATAAACATATTTATCCATCCAAATACACCCCAACCTAATGAAACCAATTCATCTAAGTTTTTATCATAAGCACTTAATGTTTTATAATCTGTAGGACCATAATACATATTCATATCGTAATTTAAAGCGCCATTTTTAAACTCTAAAGGCATTTTAGCTGTAAAGTTTTTAGTAAAAACAGTATCTACTTTTTCATCATCTACTAAATTATCCGATTTTAAATCTACTTTCTTAAATGGTGTGTTTGTTAATAAAACAGAAGTAAAAAAGTGTTGTTTAAATGCTACATAAGTAACGGCTTCTGCAGTATCTTCTTTATCTGAAGCCGCATTTAAATAATCGTCTTTTCCGTTGTCAAATTCGTAAATTAATTCGGTATATCTATTTTCATATGAGACACTTTTTTCGTTACGATAGGTTTTTAAATTCCATTCTAAATCAGTTGGTTTTGAAGTATTTAATACATTTTCCAAACCTTGTGTACGAATAGAAAAATCCAACATATGATCGTTTTCTTTCATTACATAACGGTATTCTAAAAACTGATTTTCACCTGTTTTAAGTTGCATCGTTACTACCTGATTTTTTCCTTCTTTCGTATATTTTGGTTCGAAGTATAAATCCTTAGTATTGATAACTTTACCGTCTTTTGTTGTTAAGGTTAAATTGAAGTTCGCATTATTATCTTTAATAATTTGAACCGCTTTTCCTGAACCTTTCTTAAATTGTTCTTCATTTAATATAGTAGCTTCAGAAATGTATCCACCTTTATTGGCTATTTTTAAACGCAATACATTATTTGCTAATAAAGTAGCGCTATCTTTAGCTGTAGGTAATGATTCTGCATAAGCGAAAGCACCTAATTTAGATAAAGCTTCTTGTGAAATTTTCCCTGTAGAATCAGTTTTTTGAACCAATTGAGTTGTAGTTGGCGTTACACTTTTAGGTGTTTTTGCTTCTTTATCGGCTTGTTCTTTTTTGGCTGTTTCAGCTAATTCTTCTTTTGTTGGTTGGTTTGAATACATCATCCACATTAAAATCCCGAAGATTAATGTGAAACCAATAAACGACTTAATGTCAAACTTTTTTTCTTCCATAATATGAATGTGCAACTCAAACGGAGTTGAATTAAATTTATAATTTGTATGCGTTTAAATAAAATCGTTACAATATAGCAATTCTATTTGTTTTTAACAGCTGCAGCCACTAATCCCATAAATAATGGATGTGGATTTAAAACTGTACTTTTATATTCTGGATGGTATTGTACCCCAATAAAGAAAGGATGATTTGGTAATTCAATGATTTCAACCAATCCTGTATCTGGGTTTAAACCAGAAGCTACTAATCCAGCTGCTTCCATTTCTGTTAAATAATCACCATTAAATTCAAAACGATGACGGTGACGCTCTAATATATTTGTTTTTCCGTAAATTTTGTGTGCTAAAGTATTTTCTTTAATTGAGCATTTCCAAGCACCTAAACGCATAGTTCCACCCTTTTCAGTAACTGTTTTTTGTTCTTCCATTAAACTGATAATCGGATAACTTGTGTTTTCATTCATTTCTGTTGAATTGGCATCTTTTTTACCAAGTATGTTTCTTGCAAATTCAATAGAAGCCATTTGCATTCCCAAACAAATTCCTAAAAAAGGAATATTATTTTCACGCACATATTTAATCGCTTCAATTTTACCTTCAATACCTCTTCCACCAAAACCAGGAGCTACTAAAACACCATCTAATCCTTGTAATTTATCAGCTACATTGGTTTTATCTAAAAATTCAGAATGAATACTCACCACATTGACTTTCGTTTCTTGTGTAGCGCCAGCGTGAATAAAAGCTTCTAAAATGGATTTGTATGAATCTTGTAATTCAACATATTTACCAACCAAACCTATGTTTACTTCGTGTTTTGGATGTTCTAATTTATATAAAAATTCGTTCCATTGTTTTAAATCTGGAGTCGCTTTTTCTGGTAAATTTAATTTTTTAAGTGCTACTTTATCCAAACCTTCTTCTTGCATTAAGTTA
>NZ_JBIKJI010000140.1:0-5724 GCF_044361065.1 Flavobacterium sp. | reverse complement strand
TGTAGTTTTGGAAAGAATGGCGGATAAATCTGCCGATAATCTAATTTTAGGAATCGAAAATTCAAAAGCAATTACATTCGATCGAGTTTTATATGCATTAGGTATTCGATATGTGGGCGAAACGGTCGCTAAAAAATTAGCTAAACATTATAAAAACATTGATAATTTAGCTAAAGCTGATTTACTTGATTTAGTTACAGTAGATGAAATTGGGGAACGAATTGCACAAAGTGTGATGGATTTTTTCCAGAACTCAGAAAATAAAGATATTATTAATAAACTAAAAACAGTAGGCATTCAGTTTGAATTAAATGAGATTTCAACAGCAGTTTCCAATATTTTAGAAGGAAAAATATTTGTTGTTTCTGGTGTTTTTGAAGTTTTCTCTCGAGACGATTTGAAAAAAGCTATTGAAGATTATGGCGGAAAAGTAGGAAGTTCTATTTCTGCGAAAACCAATTATGTTATCGCCGGAGCCAATATGGGACCTGCTAAATTAGAAAAAGCCAACCAGTTAAAAATTGAAATTATTGACGAATACCAATTTCAAAAAATGATAAATAGTTAAGAATTAAATCACTACAATGTTTTTTTCTTTACTAATGTATTTGGTTTCGTCGCTAAAATAAAAATCAATTCGGCCTAAATTTATTCCATAGGCACCAACTTGGTTGATCACTACTTGTTTACCAACTTTATTTGTTTTTATTACGGGTTTGTCTAAAAAGGTGTGTGTGTGCCCGCCAATAATTAAATCAATATCTTTTGTAGCTGCAGCTAATTTAAGATCCGAAGGTTTGTCTTTTTCATTTTTGTAGTCAAATCCAAGATGCGACAAACAAATTATTAAATCGCATTTTTCAGTTTCTTTGAGTGTTTTGGTAATGTCTGTAGCGACTTCTATTGGGTTGTAGTATTTGGTTTCTTTATATAATTTTTTGTCCACTAAACCTTCTAATTCAATACCTAAACCGAAAACACCAATTTTTATTCCGTCTTTTAAAAAGGTTTTGTAAGGTTTTACAATTCCGTTTAACTCGGTATTTTTAAAATCATAATTTGCAGAAACAAAGTCAAAATTAGCATTTGGTAATTGAGAGAAAAAGCCATCAATTCCATTGTCAAAATCGTGATTTCCTAATGTTGCCAAATCGTATTTCATCATACTCATTAACTTAAATTCCAATTCGCCGCCATAATAATTAAAGTAAGGCGTGCCTTGAAAAATATCACCAGCATCTAATAACAATACATTTTCTTCTTCTTTTCTAATCTGTTCAATAATATTTGCACGTCTTGCCACACCTCCCATAGAAGGGTTTCTTGGATGATTTTCCGGGAATGGATCAATATGACTGTGCACATCATTGGTGTGCAAGATGGTTATTTTTTTCTCTCTTACCGTAGAAAAACTCGACAATGAAAGTCCGCTAAATGAAAGTAGTGCTGAAGTTGCAGCTGTGTTTTTGATGAAATTTCTTCTTTTCATAGGAGTTATTCTTTAATGATTCTTTGAACGGTTGAAGCTTCAATAGTTTTGTATTTGTAGAAGTAATCAATCAATACATTTCTTATTTTATAATTTAAATCAAAACTACCTTCATTTTTAAGAAAGAATATCATACTGTCTCCACCGTTAGCTAAATAATCGGAAGTGGCTACGTAATAAATTGTGTTATTTTCGATGGCTTTATCATTAAAAAGAACCTTTGTAATAGTATTTTCTTTATCCAGAAATATTTTTAAACCGTTGAGTGGATGTGGTTTTTTTTCTTTGATAATACGTTTTGCCATTGCAATAATTTCTTCACCTTTAAGTGCTACAACAATTAAGCTGTTTTCAAAAGGCATCACTTCAAAGGCATTTCTTTTGCTGATATTTCCCTTTGGAATAATCGATCTAATACCGCCACTATTTAAAAGCACAATGTCAATTTGTTTGTTTTGTTGTTTTTTAAAAACAGGAGAAGCAAATTCCATACACGCATCAGCCATAAGATTTCCAATATTACTTTGCCATTCGCCTTTAGTTTTGTCTAAAGTTTCATTGGTAAAAGAAATTACACTATCTAAATCGGTATTTATATGCGCTCTGTAAGGTGAGATATAAGATTCAATAGTCTCATTTGAAGTGTATTTTGAAGCGACTTCAATTTTTTCTCCTTCAATTTGATAATTGATATATTTTTTTGTTTTACAAGAAACAGCTCCTAATAATGTTAAAGTTGTAACAAAAATTATGTAAAGAGGTTTCATATTTTTACTTTTGAATGTCATTTATTTGAATAGATTATTTTAATTTTGTAAAAGATGTAAAGTTACAATGATTTATAAAATTATTTTGAATTTATTTCTGAATTATTAAAATATTTTAAAAAACTTAAAAAATATAATATGCAATCATTAATAGGTACTGGTGTAGCTTTGGTAACGCCTTTTAAAAAAGATTTTTCTGTTGATACAGAAGCGTTAACAAAAATTACAAATCACGTAATTGAAGGCGGAGTAGAATATTTAGTAATATTAGGAACTACTGCTGAAAGCGCTACGTTAAATGCAGAAGAAAAAGAAGTCGTTATTCAAACTATTGTTGCTGCAAATAAAGGCAGAGTACCAATGGTTTTAGGAGTAGGAGGTAACAATACTGCAAAAGTGGTTGAGGAATTAAAGATAAGAAATTTGTCTCAGTTTGCTGCTGTTTTGTCTGTTTCGCCTTATTATAATAAACCTACACAAGAAGGTATTTATCAGCATTTTAAAGCTGTTTCTGAAGCATCTCCAATACCAGTTATTGTGTACAATGTGCCAGGAAGAACTTCAAGCAATATGCTTCCTGCTACTGTGATACGATTAGCAAACGATTTTAAAAATATTATTGGAATTAAAGAAGCTGCTGGCGATATTGTGCAGGCAATGAAGTTAATTCAAACCAAACCTGAAGACTTTTTAGTAATTTCTGGTGATGATATGATTACTTTACCAATGGTTTTAGCTGGTGGTGCTGGAGTAATTTCTGTAATTGGGGAAGGTTTTCCAAAAGAATTTTCAGAAATGGTTCGATTGGGATTAAACAAAAAAGTAGATGAAGCGTATAAATTACATTACAAATTAGCTGATTCTATAGATATGATTTTCGAACAAGGAAATCCTGCAGGTATTAAAGAAGTCTTTAAACACTTAGGTTTGTCTGAAAACACAGTACGTTTACCATTGGTAAATGTAGATGAAAATTTGTCTGTAAGATTAGCTAATTTTATTAAAAACTTAGGATAAAAATCTTTTTTGTAAAACGTAAAAATATATCTACCTTTGCAGTTGCTTTTTCAAACTGCGTAAAAGGCATAATGCAACATCAAATATGAACAAATTTATATATATACTTTTAGTAATACTTTCAATTTCATCTTGTAGTCCTTATCAAAAGGCTATGAAATCTGATGATGTGGAATTCAAAACAAAAGTGTTTACTGAACAAATTGAAAAGAAAAAGTATTCTAAAGCAATACGATTGTTTGAGCAATTTGCTTCTGCATTAAGAGCAAAACCTCAGGGTGAAGCTGCTTTTTATAGTTATGCTCAGGCATTGTATAATACCAAACAATATATTTCTGCTGCTTACGAGTTTGAAAGATTTTCAAGTAGTTATCCAAAAAGTCCATTGGCTGAAGAAGCCGCTTTTTATGGGGCAGAATGTTACAGTAAAGTATCTCCGATTTATAGTTTAGATCAAGTGGATACGGATAAAGCATTAAGTAAAATTCAGGTTTTTGTAAATAAATACCCAAATTCAACATACTTGCCAAAGGCAAATGAAATTGTAAAAGTAATGTCTGAAAAATTAGAATTAAAAGCATTTGAAATCGCAAAACAATACAATACAATTGGCGAGTTTACAAGAGATTACAATGCTGCAATTATAGCTTTGGACAATTTCGTGTTTAATTTTCCAGGTTCAAAATATAAAGAAGATGCTTTATTTTATAAATATGATGCTATGTATAAATTAGCAACAAATAGTATTCCTTCAAAAAAACAAGAAAGATTAAATTCAGCTAAAACGTATTACCAAAATTTAGTAAAATTTAAAGCAGATACCAAGTATTTACAACAATCAAATAAAATGCTTGAAACCGTAGAAAAAGAATTGAAACAATATACAAATTAATCATTATTATGGATTTAAAGAAAACAAATGCTCCAGTAAACACAGTAACTTACAACAAAAGTGTAATTGAAGAACCAACTGGAAATGTATATGAAGCAATTACTATAATAGCAAGAAGAGCCAATCAAATTAATTCTGAAATTAAAAAAGAATTATTAGATAAGCTTGATGAATTTGCTACTTATAATGATAGTTTAGAAGAAGTTTTCGAGAATAAAGAACAAATTGAAGTTTCTAAATATTACGAAAAATTACCTAAACCACACGCTTTAGCTGTTCAAGAATGGTTAGAAGATAAAATTTATCATAGAGATACTAAATAATTAAAACTTTAATTAATGTCTGTTTTAAAGGGTAAAAATGTTTTGCTGGGTATCTCTGGCGGAATTGCAGCTTATAAAACAGCCTCATTGGTTAGGTTACTTATAAAAGCAGGTGCACATGTACAAGTTGTCATGACACCTGCTTCTGTTGATTTTGTTACACCCTTAACTTTATCGACACTTTCAAAAAATCCCGTATTTTCTACTTTTTACAATAAAGAAGATGAAAATGCAACTTGGAACAATCACGTAGAATTAGCGCTTTGGGCCGATTTTATGCTTATTGCTCCAGCTACAGCGAATACACTTTCTAAAATGTCTTCAGGAGCTTGTGATAACTTGCTTTTAGCTACTTATTTATCTGCAAAATGCCCAGTATATTTTGCTCCAGCAATGGATTTGGATATGTATATTCATCCCACAACGAAAACGAATTTTGAAACTTTAAAAGGTTTTGGAAACACAATAATTCCTGCAGAAAGCGGTGAATTAGCCAGTGGATTAAGTGGTGAAGGAAGAATGGCCGAGCCAGAAAATATACTTCAATTTATTGAAAAAGATATTGAAAGTAAATTACCACTAAAAGGTAAAAAAGTTTTAGTAACCGCAGGTCCTACATATGAAGCCATAGATCCAGTTCGATTTATAGGCAATCATTCTACAGGAAAAATGGGCTATGATATTGCGCTTGCAGCTGCCAATTTAGGTGCAGAAGTGGTATTGGTTTCAGGTCCAACTCATATGCAATTGCAACATAGTTTAGTGTCAATTATCAGAATTACTTCAGCTGACGAAATGTTTACTGCTTGTCATCACTATTTTGAAAATACAGATGTTGTAATCGCAGCTGCGGCAGTTGCCGATTATAAGCCAAAAAATATTGCTTCTCAGAAAATAAAAAAGGATGAAGCTACGTTTACTATAGAATTGGAAAAGAATCAAGATATTTTATTATCTTTAGGTCAAATTAAAAAGAATCAATTTTTAATTGGATTTGCTTTAGAAACAGAAAATGAAATTGAGAATGCTAAAAGTAAAATCCAAAAGAAGAATTTAGATGTTATCGTTTTAAATTCTTTAAACGATGAAGGTGCTGGATTTGGAAAACCTACCAATAAAGTTACTTTTATTGATAAAGAATTTAATATATTTGATATTCCATTAAAATCAAAAGAATTAGTTGCCGAAGATATTGTTAACCTAATTGTAAAAAAATATGCGAATTAAATTTTTAGT
>NZ_JBIKJI010000139.1:0-5787 GCF_044361065.1 Flavobacterium sp. | reverse complement strand
TTAATTAATTTAAAGTTAGACAAAGCTAAAAACGACTTAGAATTAATTAAAAGTGCGTATTTAAACGATTCTAATAACGGAACGGAAGATACTTCTCCAACATTCAAAGCATTTGAAGAAGGAAGTGAAACGATGAGTAAAGAAGCGAATTCGCAATTGGCTATTCGTCAAGAAAAATTCATTCGTGATTTAAAAAACGCATTAATTCGTATTGAAAATAAAACATACGGAATATGCAAAGTTACCGGAAAATTAATCAATAAAGAGCGCTTAAAAATTGTTCCTCACGCCACAATGAGCATTGAAGCTAAAAATTTACAGCGTTAAAAAACGTTACTAAATATAAAAACGCTCCTTTTGGGGCGTTTTTTATTCGTTAAAATTGTTACTTTTGCACAAACATTAAAAAATGAACCTAAGAAAAGCCTATTTATTTGTATTTCTAATTTTACTTATTGATCAAGCAAGTAAAATTTACATCAAAACAAATTTTTATATCAACGAACAAGTAAAAGTGTTCGATTGGTTTAGAATTTACTTTGTGGAAAACGAAGGAATGGCTTGGGGCGCTGAAATTCCTGGTGATTATGGTAAATTATTTTTAACCCTTTTTAGAATTGTTGCTGTTGGAGGAATTTCTTGGTGGCTGTACGATTCTATAAAGAAAAAATTGTCAAATTATCTAACTTTTGCCATCACATTAATTTTAGCAGGTGCTATTGGTAATATTATCGATTCTGTTTTTTACGGCGTAGTTTTTAACGATAGTTACAGTCAAGTAGCTACAATGTTTTCCGATAAACCATATGGTACATTGTTTCACGGGGAAGTAGTTGATATGTTTTATTTTCCAATAATTAAAGACTTTCCAATGCCCGAGTGGGTGCCATTTATTGGTGGAAGACCTTTTACCTTTTTCAACGCTATTTTCAACGTAGCCGATGTAGCTATTTCTACAGGATTTGGAATTTTAATTGTATTCAACAAAAGATGTTTTAACTAAAAACAAAACATAATTTTCTGTTATTTTAATTCTTATTTATTCCTATTTTAAATAATCATATCGTAAATTTGCATCAAATACTTATGATATGTTCGATGTTCAGAAAATAAGAGCGCAGTTTCCTATATTGTCACAAAGCGTTAACGGAAAACCTTTAGTGTATTTTGATAATGGTGCGACTTCTCAAAAACCTCAAGTTGTAATTGATAGTATTGTAGATTATTATTCCAATTATAATGCAAATATTCACCGAGGGGTTCATACATTGAGTCAATTGGCTACAGATGCCTATGAACAAGCTCGATATAAAATCCAAAAGCATTTTAATGCGAAACAGCCGTTTGAAATCATTTTTACATCAGGGACAACCGAAAGTATTAATTTAGTTGCTAATGGTTTTGCCTCTTTAGTAGAAAAAAACGATGAAATTATTATTTCAGCATTAGAACATCATAGTAATATTGTGCCTTGGCAAATGTTGTGCGAAAAAACGGGCGCGGTTTTAAAAGTGATTCCAATGGACAGTAATGGCGAGTTAATTATGTCGGAATACGAGAAGTTACTTTCCAATAAAACCAAATTAGTTTGTTGCAATCACATTTCAAACGCATTAGGAACGCTAAATCCAATTGAAGAAATCATTAAAAAAGCACATTCCGTTGGGGCAGCAGTTTTAATTGACGGCGCACAATCTTGTCCGCATTTACAACCTGATGTTCAAGCTTTAGATGTTGATTTTTATGTAACTTCTGCTCATAAAATGTGTGGTCCAACAGGTGTTGGAATGTTATATGGCAAAGAAGAATGGTTACGCAAATTACCACCCTACAAAGGCGGCGGAGAAATGATTGCGACCGTGACTTTCGAAAAAACAACTTATGCAGATTTACCTCATAAATTTGAAGCAGGAACACCAAATATTTGCGGTGGAATTGCTTTTGGAGCGGCTATTGATTATATGAATGAGGTTGGTTTTGACAACATCGCCAAACACGAACACGAATTATTAGTTTATGGCACACAAAAGTTAAATGAAATTGAAGGCGTAACCATTTACGGCCCTTCAGATTTAACTAAAAAAGCTTCAGTAATTTCTTTTAACATCGAAAACATTCACCCGTATGATATTGGCACGATTATAGATAAATTAGGTATAGCGGTACGAACGGGTCATCATTGTGCACAACCGATTATGGATTTTTTCAAAATACCAGGAACGTTACGAGCCAGTTTTGCCTTTTATAATACCAAAGAAGAAATTGATATATTTGTAGCAGCTGTTAAAAAAGCTAAAATGATGTTATCGTAACTAAAACCATAAAAATGAAAAGATTTTTAATTTTATCAACTTTAATCCTTACCGTTTTGGCGTGTAGTGGTTCAAAAAATTTTAGCAAAAACGATGTGCTAACCATTTTTTATGAAGCAAACACCAGAGGTTTTTTTCTTGCGATAAAAGTTGAGAATCAAGTGCTTTATACATCTAATGAGCGAGATTTTAAAGAATATTCAAATAAAATTGAAATTTCAGATACAGATTGGAAAGAGATTTCTGCATTAGCCAAAGCGGTCGATTTAGAAAAGGTAAAAGACTTAAAGTGGCCAACAGAAAAAAGATATTACGACGGTGCAGCATTTGCTAATATTATTTTCGAAGCAAAAGGCATTAAATATCCAGCTAATGGTTTCGATCACGGTTTTCCTCCTGCAGAAATAGAAAAATTAGTTACTAAAATTACGAACCTTGCAGAAAAAAAATAATGAATATTAAAGAAATACAAAACGAAATTGTTTCCGAATTCTCTATGTTCGATGATTGGATGGAGCGTTACGAGTACATCATTGAATTAGGAAAAGGCTTACCAATTATTGAAGAGCAATTCAAAACAGAAGATAATATTATTAAAGGTTGTCAATCTAAAGTATGGGTTCACGCTGAAGAAAAAGACGGGAAAGTCGTTTTTTCAGCCGATAGCGATGCTATTTTAACGAAAGGAATAATTGCTATCCTAATAAGAGCTTTTTCGAACCAAACTCCGGCAGAAATTTTAGCTGCCAATACTGATTTTGTAGATGAAATTGGATTAAAGGAGCATCTATCGGCAACTCGTGCAAACGGCTTGGTTTCGATGATTAAAAAAATAAAAATGTATGCTTTAGCATTTGAAGCAAGAAATTAAGTGATGATTTGACCATATAAGGAGTATAAGAAAGTATAAGCCAAATAAAACGATTAATTAAATGGACATTACTAGAAGTTATTTAAAAGATTTAGTTTACAAAGTTAATGGAGCTGCGATTGAAGTTCATAAAAACCTTGGGCCAGGTCTTTTGGAAAGTGTTTATCATAAATGTATGTTACATGAGTTGAAATTGAGAGGAATTAAATTTCAATCTGAAGTTATTGTACCTATAAATTATAAAGGACTGGATGTTGAGGCTGAATTAAGATGTGATATATTGGTTGAGGATATATTAATAGTTGAATTAAAATCGGTTTCAGAAATTAAGCCAATATTTGAAGCACAAATTTTAACTTATATGAATTTATTTAAATCCCCAATGGGCTTATTGATCAATTTTAATGTAACTCACATTTTTAAAGAAGGACAAAAAACATATATAAACAAATTATATAACGAACTTTGGGAATAATACTTATACTCCCTTATATTCCTTATATGGTATAAAAAATTAAAAAATGGAAGAATTTAAAGACGAAATAAACTTAGGCGAAAGCGTAGTAACTGCATTAAAAGGAATCTATGATCCAGAAATTCCAGTAGATATTTATGAATTAGGTTTGATTTATGATGTGATGATTAACGAGGATAATGAAGTTAAAATTTTAATGACGTTAACTTCGCCAAATTGTCCAGTTGCCGAATCGTTACCAAAGGAAGTGGAAGAAAAAGTTCAAAAAATTGATACAATTAAATCTTGTGAAGTTGAAATCACTTTTGATCCACCGTGGAGTAAAGATTTGATGAGCGAAGAAGCTAAATTAGAATTAGGAATGCTTTAATTAATAGTCTGAAAGCCAAAAGTTTGAAAGTCTTAAAGTTTATAATTTAACTTTTGACTTTCGACTTTTGACATTACGACTTTTTGACTAAAATGAGTGAAATAGTAAATAAAGTGGCTAATAGTAGCTTAATGGTTTTCGATTTAGAAGATTATTATCCGGATAGTAATGTGATAGCAGTTGATGTTTCGCAATGGTTGTTTGGTGGTGTTATTTTAAAAGAAACCGAATTTAGAGTGCAATTAAAAACTACCGATTGGTCTGTTTATGAAGATAAATACGTGGCATTATATTGTTCAGAAGACGCAATATTACCCGCTTGGGCGTATACATTAGTAGCGGTGCATTTAGCGCCATTTGCTTTAAAAGTAATTCAAGGCTCTAAAGAGTTGGCAATTATCGATTGGTATCAAGACATTTTAAACAAATTAGATTATACCGAATTCTTTGAAAAACCTGTTATTTTAAAAGGTTGTTCTAAAAAGCAAGTGCCAAATGAAGTGTACACTTTGGCTATTCAAAAATTAATGAAAGTAGCAAAAAGCATTATGTTTGGTGAAGCGTGTTCCGCAGTGCCTTTATTTAAAAAGAAGTAATTACAAAATTAAAAGTATAAAAAACCCAGTCAAGTATTTAATTGACTGGGTTTTTGCTTTTATAAATGTTGTGAGATTCTTTCAGAATGACAAACGTTGTGAATTTTTAGATTTTCTATTTTGGATTTTCTATTTTGGAATCTAATTTTCCTCTTCCTCAATTACATCTTTGTAATCTGGATATAAAAATTTATTATACGGAAAACGACTGATATGAATACTTCGCACCGCTTCATAAACTTTTTCTCTAAAAGCTTCAAAGTTTTCTTTTTCGGTTGCCGATATAAAAAGCGTGTTGTTTTCGCCTAAATTACTCATCCACGTTTTTTCCCAATCTTGAAGTGAGAAATTTTTTGATGTTTTTTCAATAGTTTCGTCGCTTTCATCAATTTTCACATATTTATACGCGTCAATTTTATTAAAAACCATAATTGTTGGCTTATCGGCACTTTTGATGTCTAATAAAATTTTATTTACAGCAGCAATATGATCTTCAAATTCAGGATGAGAAATATCTACCACGTGTAAAAGTAAATCGGCTTCTCGAACTTCATCTAACGTACTTTTAAAAGAATCTACCAATTGTGTAGGGAGTTTTCTAATAAAACCAACCGTATCGGAAAGCAAGAAAGGTAAATTTTTAATAACCGTTTTTCTAACCGTAGTGTCAAGGGTAGCAAAAAGTTTATTTTCTACAAATACTTCACTTTTTCCAACGGCATTCATTAAAGTTGATTTTCCCACGTTGGTGTAACCCACTAAAGCCACTCGAACCATTGCGCCACGATTCCCTCTTTGGGTTGACATTTGCTTGTCTATAACCTTAATTTTTTCTTTCAGTAATGAAATTCTATCTCTTACAATTCGTCTATCGGTTTCAATTTCTGTTTCCCCAGGACCACGCATACCAATTCCACCTCGTTGACGTTCTAAGTGCGTCCACATTCCTGTTAATCTAGGTAATAAATATTGGCATTGTGCTAATTCTACTTGTGTTCTGGCATAAGACGTTTCGGCACGTTGTGCAAAAATATCTAAGATTAAATTGGTACGATCTAAAACTTTACAATCTAATTCTCTTGTGATGTTTTTTTGTTGAGAAGGTGTTAATTCATCATCAAAAATTACCGAATTGATATCATATTCTTTGATGTATGTTTTAA